>JBMTLM010000028.1:0-12011 GCA_049431185.1 Bacteroidia bacterium
AGTGGCGCTTTGGTTGTATCGCAACGCACCCAAGTGATGCTTCACGAAACCTATCACGGCAACGAATCCAAGAGGATTTTCGGCCTTGACCTGTTCCGGGCCATCGCCATCTTGCTCGTGGTGATGGCGCATGGCGGTTTCATCATTGAAGTAGCCATTCCGGGATTTCCCGGCTTCAGTGTTCCTGACGGTGTTGAATTGTTTTTTGTGCTCAGCGGATTTCTCATCGGAGGGATACTGATTCACCTGATTGAATCCAATCAACTTGAAAACCTCAAAGACCTATTACAATTTTGGAAAAGACGATGGCTGAGGACACTTCCCGCCTATTATCTGGTTTTGATAATCAACCTGTTTTTTGCTTGGTCGGGACTAACCAACGCCAAAACCGAAAACTTCAGCTGGAAGTTCCTCTTGTTCATTCATAACTTTCATAGCCCTTTTACTGATTTTTTCTGGGAGTCGTGGAGCCTGTCTATCGAGGAGTGGTTTTATATCATTGCCCCCATCCTATTGCTGATTGTTGCCGCCATATTCAAATCACGCTTCGGTGCCAAAACCACTATTTTATTCGTCATCATCGTCCTGACCGCTCTACCCCTATTTTATCGCCTTTCCCTATCCGACGTTAAGCTTGATGCATTTTGGTTCGATGTAACATTCAGAAAAACGGTAGTCACCCGCCTGGATGCCATTATGTATGGGGTTTTTGTTGCGTGGCTCTGGAAATACCAAAACCATTTTATGAAAAAATGCAAATGGTGGTTTTTTGCTACCGGAGTGTTGATTTTATTCTTCACCAAGAGCCATCTGTCAGATGATCCAACTGGATTTGATTCCATGACTTGGGGATTTTCAGCCATGGGACTTGGCACTTCCTTTTTACTGCCTTTCGCCGCATCATGGGAAAACTGCAAATGGCCTGGAGCCAAAACCATAACACATGTTTCATTGATCTCCTACTCCATGTACCTTATAAACCTTGGGTTGGTGGCCATGGTGATTGAAAAACACTTTATGCCTGTTAACGCTATACAATCTGTTGTCATCTATATCACCTATTGGATCATAGTCGTAACCGGATCAACATTGCTTTACAAACACTTTGAAAAGCCCATGACTGACTTAAGGGATAGATTTTAAATGGTTCAAAACAAACATTTTCAGATATTCCATTGTTAGAGTGAAGTATGAGACACTACTTGTTTTTATTAATTATCATCTTATCTTCAAGTCAATTCGTATTCGCTGATGCGCTTGAAGGATTGATCAGCGGCCGCGTAATCGACTCTAAAACCCGTCTTGGAATACCATTTGCCACGGTTGTGGTTGAAGGAGCCAACAGCGGCACCACCACCGATGTGGATGGCAATTTCAAGTTAAGCGTCACGCAAGAAGGGTATCTCAAACTCCAGGTTTCCTGTGTTGGATACAAACCGACTCTTTCGTCTGACCTTTTTGTTACGAAAGAGAAATCCGCCTATATCGAAATCGCCATGGAACCCTCTTCCACCGATTTGACCGAGGTTGAAATCAAAGCGCCTCAATTTGTCAGAAAAGAGGAAAGCCCCGTTTCGCTTCAAACAATAGGAATCAGGGAAATCGAACGCAACCCAGGTGGCAACCGTGACATTTCACAAGTGATTCGTTCTCTACCCGGCGTTGCCTCATCGCCGAGCTTTAGAAACGATATCATCATTCGTGGTGGTGCCCCCTCCGAAAACAAGTTTTATCTCGACGGGATCGAAATACCCGTCATCAACCACTTTCAAACCCAAGGCTCAACCGGCGGGCCAGTAGGCATCATTAATGTTGACTTCATCAGGGAGGTTGACTTTTACTCGGGTGCCTTTCCCGTCTCCAGGGGAAACTCGCTCAGTTCAGTGATGGACTTTAAGCAAATTGAGGGTAACCGGGAAAAACACGGCTTGCGCTTTTCAGTGGGATCGTCAGAAACAGGGATCACGGCGGACGGTCCTATTTCTAACAAAACCACTTATATGTTCTCGGCAAGAAGATCCTACTTGCAGTTTTTATTCAAAGCCCTCAAGCTTCCTTTCCTTCCCACTTTCACAGATGTACAATTCAAAATCAATCATAAAATAGACTCCAAAAGCGAAATCACATGGATCGGTTTGGCAGCATATGATGTATTTGTGCTGAACGAATCCGTCAACGAAGGCATCACAGATATTGAAACCAAGGAAAGAAATGATTTTTTCCTCGGCTCCATTCCCGAAAACAGTCAATGGAACTATACCACAGGCGTGAATTACAAAAGGTTCGGAAAGAACGGATTCACATCGGTAGTGCTCAGCACCAACAAACTCTTCAATGAATCAGAAAAGTTTTTTGAAAACAATAAAGAGGATCCTTCAGCACAAATTTCAGATTACGAATCCAGTGAAACAGAAAACAAATTCCGTCTTGAGCAAACCCTGTTTTTAGGAGGATTTAAATTTCTAGTGGGTACCGGTTTTGAAACCGCAGCCTTTGGATTGAGCGGATTTAACAGCATCCAAACACCGAGCGGATCCAATGTGATCAGCTACGAATCGAATGTGGAGTTCATCAAGTATGCCGGATTTGCTTCGGCAAGCCGCGACTTCTTTGACTCCAAGCTTTCCTTGTCGGCAGGCATCAGGACAGATGCGACCGGTTATTCATCCAAAACCGGCAATCCGATTGAACAACTATCACCCCGAGTTGCATCATCACTTAAGCTCACTAAAAAACTAAGCTTGAATTTCAGTTCAGGCATATATTATCAATTACCTTCATATACCATACTTGGATTTGCAGATGGGGAAGGCAACCTAATCAATAAGGCTTCGGCCAGATACATAAGATGTGAGCAATTGGTAGGCGGACTGCAATTCAACCCTGATGCTTCCACGAAAATTACGTTAGAGGCTTTTACTAAAATTTACTCAAACTATCCGCTTTCCGTACAAAAGGGCATCAGTCTGGCCAACCTCGGCTCCGACTTTGGTGCGGTAGGAAACGAGCCGGTCATCCCTGTTTCCGAAGGTCGCGCACAAGGCATTGAGCTAATGGCCCAACGTCGCAGCTCCTCCGGACTCTACGGCATCATGGCGCTCACTTTTGTAAAAAGTGAGTTCACCTCAGGTACCGAACAATACATTCCTTCGACATGGGACAACCAAGTTTTCACCACAACCACATTGGGTAAAAAATGGTCTAAAAACTGGGAAACCGGTCTCAAATGGAGGTACGTTTCCGGCCGACCATACACGCCCTATGATGTATCAACATCCGCACTTAAGTCTAATTGGGATGTGACTGGAATTGGATTGTTGGATTACTCACAGCTCAACACCTTACGTGTACCAGACTTTCACCAACTCGACATCCGTATCGATAAGTCATGGTTCTTCAATAAGTGGTCGATGAATCTTTATCTTGACATTGAAAACCTGTATAATTTCAAATCAAAGGAACCCGCCATCTTATCCGTAGAAAGAGATGCAAATGGAAAGCCGAAAGAGGACCCTATGGATTCATCGCGATATAAAACGTTTTTCATCAAGGATGAAAGCGGAAATGTACTGCCAACCATCGGCATCATCATTGACTTTTAGTCTATGCGTTACTGAATCATTAGCTTGCCATTTACGAAGGCACCGTCATTTCGCATAATTCTGTAGAAATAAGCACCTGTAGGGATATTTGCAACATCAACCTTTGATTGATTCCCTTCAATCTGTCGAACCATCATCAGTTTTCCTTTCAAATCATAAAGGCGCAATCCATATTGATTCTGGTCCTTGGGTAAAGTGATTTGGAAATACGCATCCGTTGGATTGGGAGCTACAATCACCTCGAAAGGTTGATTTAATTCCGCAACAGCAGTGATACCGATGGTGAAATTGCGATCATTGATGTCAAAGAAAATATTGCCATCGCCTTCCACCATAACCCTAGCGGTGGAGGTGTTTACAAACGGGACCTGTATTTGATAGCTGCCGTTATTCGACACCTGGGAAGCCAGTGTAATGGGAAAGGTTTGACCGCCATCCGTTGACAAAAGAATATTCACGAGCGGTGTGCTAATCGGGGCAAGGTCGCTGCCACCTACATCCCATGTGATTGTTTCATTCGAACCTGCGGCCCAAACAACATTGGCTACGTTTTGAGAAGTGATGGCAAATGCCTGTCCGGTATTGATTACCTGCACTTGAAAGGTGGTATCGTTGTTGGTCACCCCTCCCCCGTTGATTCGGTTATCCCTCACTGTCAATCTGAAATTCAAAGTTCGTGCGTAGGAAGGTTTCACTTCACCGATTGATAGGCTATTGTTAAGAATATTGAGCAGCCTTGGAAAAAGTCGTACGGGGGAAGTGGATGGATTGAATGACCGAAAAATTGGGGCATTACCTGATGGCGAGTTCCATGTGCCGGCAGGGCCCAAATCATATTGCTCCCAGCAGTAAGTGATGGGATCTCCATCCGGATCGCTTGCATCAGCGGTCATTCGAAAGGGTGTAAGATATGGAATGACTCTCGTAGGAACCGGATTAATGACGGGTGGTGTGTTACCCGTAGGTGTAACTTGAGGACAATTCGCACCAATGCCATTAGTGGTATAAATGATGATTTCATCAAAACTCTTGGCATGAAAATAATCATCACTGTTGGTCTGTAGGTTATTGCTGCCACAAATACCGGCATAGGCCATGATGGTGCTGCCGCTTCCCGGCTCATAGGCTGCCCCTCCAGATCGGTTACCAGAACAAGCCCCCACTTCAGCATTGAAAGTATGGTTACCTCCAAACTGGTGTCCAATCTCATGTGCCACATAATCCACATCAAAAGGGTCACCCACGGGCGAAGGAGATCCAGTTACGCCCCTAGCCTTGTTCGAGAAACTACATACCACGCCCAGCCCTGCGATACCACCTCCACCGGTGCTAAACACATGGCCGATATCGTAATTGTTACTTCCAATAACATTGTTGACAGTGGTTTGATTTTGACCCAACATGGTTCCGCCATTACTGTTGGTATAAGGGTCTGTGGTTGGATTTACATAAATCAACGTGTCTGTGTTAGGTATCAATGTAAGTCGTATGGACAAATCGCGTTCGTAAATGCCAGAAACGCGATTCACTGAAGTGACTATAGCCGACAAGGCACCTGCAACCGTGCCACCATGAAAGGCCGTATACTCTCCCGTAGCAGCCATCGCCAACCGGTAGGTCTTGAGCTGCGCACCAACCGATCGGTTCATTGGACTACCGGGAGCACATTTGAATGGTGAACCGGTTACGGGTTCATGCATATCCACCAGGCAATTAAAATCCTTATCGGTATTGAAATCCGTCTTGTTGTAAATCAAATAATATGCATCGGTCTCTAAGGTGGCAGGGTCAATGAAATAAGTGCCATTGGGAGACATTACCATGGCATGAAAGCCTTTGTATGTGAAATCAAAAACTGCGAAGGCATGAGGATCGGTAATGCCAAAACCTGTGTAAGTGGCGTTCGCAGGGTGTTTCACCGCCCATTCCAAAGGAGCCACCGGATTACGGAAAACAGCGATAGATGGCATCGAACCATCAGGCGTTGGAACTTCGATGTTGCAGGTTGTTTGACGGGCATTCGATGCGGTCAACAAAGGAGCAGCACTCCAAGAAGGCCTGAAATCAACAAGAGCCAATTCAAAAGCACTAAAAATGACGGGGCGAATGAGTTGCTCCCCCTCAAGATTCACCTTTGACAAATCCACCGGGGTCCAGTTGGAAGCTTGTAAGGAATGGCTGATAGTGAATAAAACGATCAATAAGCGAAATGTGCCTTTCATGACGGGATATGTTTATGATTTGATTTTAGATTTATCATTCGAAATCAGATTTGGATCCTTCCGGCAAATACTTTTTATCATATAACAAATAAAGGTCGCTACAAAGTTTCGAAAAAATACAGGTACCCTCAGTAGATATGATCATATATCGAAGTCCTTTGAAATCCAGCTCCAATCGTACCAACGAACCATTAGTGTCCTTCAACCGACCACTTAAGGCTACTATTCCATGACGGTTGGCCAATTCGATCGGTATCGAGGCTGAACGTGCCAAAACAGCCTTGGCTAGCATACCGTCTAATTGAACCAGTTCAATTGTAATGGAATCTGTCATGTCAACCGATTGCCGCAATTTCAAAAAAACCGTTGAAGTATCTAACTGAACCACGCGATACACCCTAGGCACAAAGTGTTCTGAGGAACACGGGAAGGAATCTGTTTTCACTTCAGAAACGGTCCATACGGCTGATGCATCTTTTTTTATAGTGTCATTTTCTGACAAACTTTGGTGCTGTCGTCGCGCACATCCGGGCAAAACCGTGATGAAGAGAATTACATAAACAATGTAATAGAATGAGTTAGGCATAATATTCCAAAATTGGTTAAAAATCCCAAAAGGCGTGTAAAAAACAACCATTTTTCCCAATTTTACAATTAACGAATCGATAATGGATACTTTTTTAGATGATATTGCTCAAAAAATCATTAGCGGACAAGCTGGTGATTACAGTAAGACCTGTGTTATTTTTCCTACTCGACGCGCATGTCTGATTTTTAGAAACAGGTTTGCCCATCACGTGGGCAAACCCGTTTGGTCGCCGAAAATCATGTCGATCGGCGACTTTGTGTCAACCCATTCAGGACATCCTGTTTCCGAGGAAATAGACTTGTTGACCACCTTGTATGATGTTTACAAACAGTATTGGCCCACGCACGATTTTGGAAAATTCTACCCTTGGGGCAGCATGTTGCTAGGAGATTTTGACGAAGCCGACAAGCAAGTGGAAGACCCTGTTTTCATGTTTCGCAATATTGCCGAATTGAAGAAAATTGATGCCGCGTTCTTACCGGACGCCGATTCTTTGGGTTTCCTAAAGGCTTTCTTAAAAACGTTGGACCTGGAGAAAATGACCAAGTTGCAGCAAGAATTTGCAGAGAACTGGAACAACCTCAGGTTCATTTATGAAAATTTTCAATCGGAACTTGCCAAAAAAAACTTGTCGTACGAAGGCCGATCCTACAGGATTTTTGTAGACAAGATCCTGAACGGTAAAGTTACGCTCCCTTATTCAAAAATCAACTTTGCAGGATTCCATGGCTTTTCCATGATTGAGGAAAAAATGATTGAGGCGCTAGGCCAGCATTTTGACACATCAGTCATTTGGGATACGGATGACGCTTATTTGTCTAACCCATTACATGAAGCGGGAAGTTACTTCAGAAATTCGCCCATCACCAAAATACATCCCGTAGCTAGCTCCAAGCGCATTGAAGCAGAGGAAAAATCCGTTGAAATCATTTCGGTCCCCTTAGTTGCTGGCCAGGCTAAACTAGCAGGACAATTGGTGAAAGACCTATTTTCTGAGCAACCCGATCAAATCGGCAAAACAGCTATTGTCTTACCCGATGAAAAAGCGCTCTTGCCTGTGCTATTTGCCATACCGAAGGAGATCGATTCCTTGAATGTGACAATGGGATTCCCTTTGAAACAGTCGACATTTGCTAGTTTGATTATCACCTTGAAGAAAGTATCAGAATCAAGCTCGAAAGATCAGCACGGAACATGGCAATTTGACCGTAGGAGCATTCGTCAACTGGTTTCTCATCCATTGATAGCCTCTTCCTTTTCTATCAGCAAACCAAATCCAGAACTGCATGAATGGAAAATGACATCAACGGAAATTGTATCGAAATTTGAATTTCCGGAAGCAGCCCTGGTGTTTAACGGAATGGATCAACCAGAAACCGTTTTTGCACATACATCCCAACTGCTGAGACGTATTGCAGCCAATGGAAGTAACAGGCCAGCACACGAAAACGACGTCATGAATCTTATGGCCAGCGAAATCGAGAAAACAGCTGGACTACTTACCAACCACATGTCGGAAATTAGGAAAGAAACCGCATGGATCATCGTTAGGGATCTTGTGAATGCGATGAGAATCCCGTTTTCCGGCGAACCTATTGCCGGTCTGCAAGTGATGGGGTTTTTGGAAACACGTGCGTTGGATTTCGAAAACCTGATTATTTTGAATGTCAATGAAGGCGTTCTTCCGGCCGATGGTCAACAGCACTCATTTATCCCATTTGCGCTCAGGAAGGCCTTTGGCCTGTCAACCTATCAAGAACGGGAATCATCTTATGCGTATCACTTTTACCGACTATTACATCGAGCCAAAAAAGCATATCTGATTTACAATTCAGAGGCAGGCGCCACTGGTGGAGGCGAACCATCCAGATATATCCAACAGATCATCCGCGAATTGTCTGATCCAGCCAAATCCAAAATAAGATTACATTCCAGAGCGGTTGCGGCTTCACTTGAGTCGCCTAATTATGACTCCATTTCCATCCCCAAAGACGCATCGGTGATGGAATCACTACGCTATTTCACCAAAGGCGGCTCAAATGATAAGCGAGGAGCATTGTCAAGTACCGCACTTTCCACCTACATCAACTGCCCTCTTCAATTCTACTTCAAACACATCGCTAAACTGAAAGAGGATATGGAGGAATCCGACAAGATCGATGCCGCCGGATTTGGCAACATCCTACATAAGGTGATGGAAGATCTATACAAGCCATTTGAGGGCAAAACCATCACCCAAAAAGACATTAACGAATTGGCCATCCGATCCAATGACGTGGTGGAGCAAGTGGTAGACCAGGAGTTTTCGACAAAATACAACCAGCTTCAGGGCACCGATATCCTGACGGCGGAAGTGATTAAAATAATGGTCAATAAGATTCTGCAATCAGACCACCAAACCGCCCCTTTTGTATTGGAGAAAACCGAAGGCCGATTTGAAACAACCATCGATATCGGATCCCAAGAAATCAACCTGGTAGGTATTTTTGATCGCATAGATGTACATAATGGCAGCTATCGTATCATTGATTACAAGACCGGCAACGTTGAGTTGTCGAGCAAAATGATCGCCGAGCTTTTCTTGTTGCCCAAAAAGAAAACCCTTTTTCAACTGCACTTTTACAAAATGCTCTACGAAAAGGTGCACCCGGACCGCAAAGCCGTTACTGGATTCTATGCATTGCGCCAAATGAAGGAAGGTGTAGCTTTTCCAAAGGAAAAAATCACAGAAGACAGTATGACGCAGTTCACCAATCACTGCCAAGAACTACTGCAACAGATTTACGATCCGGAAATTCCTTTCACCCAAACTCGGGATTTGTCGAGGTGCAACTATTGCCCTTACGTAGAGCTATGTAAGAGGCAATAGCTTAATTGTTGCGTCTGTTGGATGAGTAGCTTTTCAAGCCGATGGTTTCCAAAACAGAAGCGGTAAGCGAAAGTAAAAGACTGAAAGCCAAAGCCCACCAGAAACCGTCAACATTAAAGCCGGGAACCAACCACGCGGCCAAAAGAATCATCATCGCATTGATTACAAACAAAAAAATGCCAAATGAGAATACAGTGATCGGAAGGGTGAATAAGATCAGTAGTGGTTTCACCAAAATGTTGAGCAAAGACAATACAATGGACAAAAAAATAGCTGAAGGGACACCATCAACCTGAATCCCAGGCAGCATCCAATCAGTGATCAAAACGGCCAATGTGAATGTTACCAACTTGGCAAAAAACAATCCTAAACGGTTCATGGCTCAAATGTAGCAAAAGCCCTCAATTGACATCCACGAACTTGTAACCAACGCCTCTGACCGAAACGAAATAGTCAGGATTGGCAGGGTCCTTTTCAAAATATTTACGAAAAGTCACAATGAAATTATCAATGGTTCGTGTGGAAGGATAAATATCATATCCCCAAACCGTTTCAAGAATGTGTTCTCGGGAAACAACCTCGTTTTTGCGTTCGACCAATAGTTTCAAAAGCATAAACTCCTTTTTGGTCAATTGTGATTTAGAACCATTGGGGAACTGAATCTCTTGAGAAACAAAATCAACTGATTTATCTCCGATCTTTACGTTAGAGGGACTTGCAACAACCGTCTTGACCGACCGTTTTAACAAATTTTGAACTCGCAACAGCAACTCTTCCAAATTAAAAGGTTTTGAAAGATAATCATCAGCACCTAACTTGAGGCCAGCCACCCGGTCCGCACCCGTGTTTTTGGCGGTGAGAAACAAGATAGGAACCGTTTCATTTTCCAGGCGGATGGATTCACAAACTGTAAAACCGTCCAATTCAGGCATCATCACGTCCAAAATCACCAAATTGAACCGTTCAGACTTGAAAGATTTAAGCGCCGATTTTCCATCGGCCACTGCATGTACCTTGTATCCTTCCAATTCCAAATTGAATCGAATGGTTTCATTCAACGAAGGTTCATCCTCTGCTAGCAATATCCGATATTTCATTTTTACTTGAAATTTAAAAAGTGAGAAGTATTTCCGGAAGCAACTTTAAGGCATTTGATTAAACACACTGCGAAGCCTTTGGTTTATCTGCCTAACACATTATTACACCTGCACAATTTATCCATTTAATATTCAATTATTTGTTTTTCAATGACATACAAAATAACGGTGTTTAATCGTATATTTACATCAAATCTAAAATCATCTGAAAAAATACCAGCATGAAAAAAAGCCTACTACCTATTTTAATGTTGATCACTTTGAGCAGCCAAAGTTTGATTGCCCAGCATGAGCGTTGTGGAACCATGCAGCACCATGAGTATTTGAAAACGGTTGACCCCGATTATGAAGCGCGCCAAAACACAATCGATCAATTGATTTTGAACAGCATGGAAAACGACCCAAGTTGGAAAACCACCAACATTGTTACTATTCCGGTTGTGTTTCATATCCTTTACAGTACAAACAATACAACTCAAAATATTTCTAATGCGCGTATTCAAGCTCAGCTGAACGTATTGAACAATGATTATGCGGCCACCAACGCTGATACCAACCTCATTCCAACCATTTTTAAATCGTTGAAATCCAACACCGGCATCCAATTCTGTTTGGCGCAGAGAGATCCACAAGGAAATCCCACCGATGGTATCATCAGAAAGCAAACCACAGTAACATCTTTCAGCACCAATAATGGCATCAAATACGATGCCCAAGGAGGAAGCAATGCATGGCCACGCGACCAATATCTGAACATCTGGGTAGGTAACCTTGGAAGTGGACTATTGGGATATGCCCAATTCCCTGGAGGAGCCGCTGCAACCGATGGCGTTGTGTTGCTAAACGGATCGGTTGGTGGACCCGGTGCATTGGGAACTACCTCCTCCTATAACCGCGGACGAACCGCTACCCACGAAGTTGGTCACTGGCTGAACCTTAGACATATTTGGGGAGATGCCACTTGCGGAAATGATTTCGTGAGCGACACGCCTCTTCATACCACAGCCAATTATGGCTGTCCAGCTTTCCCCACAACTGCTAACTCTTGCTCTGGTTCACCTCAAATGATGACCATGAACTACATGGACTATACGAATGATGCCTGCATGTATATGTTTACCGAAGGACAAGGAATTCGTATGAATACGTGTCTTACCTCCACAAGGGCTGCATTGGCTTCATCATTGGGATGTGTACCGGTCGGATTGAACGAACCACAAGACATTGGCATCTTTATTTATCCAAATCCAACAGATGGCGTATTGCACATTGATAACCTCAACAACTACGGAGAGTCGGCGGATGTAAGGATCATCAACTCGGTAGGCCAGATTGCAGCATCCTACAAAATCGCGGATTTCAGTGGCACCAACTCCATAGACTTGAGCCAGCTGAAAAACGGCATCTACATGGTGGAGATTTCCTCTGATCGTAAAATGGCTGTAGAGCGCATTGTGTTGAACAAATAAAAGAGCACTTAAATAAAAAAAGCCCTGGATAACTCCAGGGCTTTTGCTCAGAAAAGTCGCTATGTGATAAAGAAGATTGCGCAGCTTGTCACTCGGATGCATTGGCAGCTGCATAGGCAGCGGCTTCCGCATTCTGAACATCCTCACTCCAGTACCCGTGCAG
>JBMTLM010000029.1:0-11707 GCA_049431185.1 Bacteroidia bacterium
ATATGGATATATCAAACCAGATGGCCAATACGCCATGCAGCCCGTATACAAGCAGGCCACCGTCTTCAGTGAAGGTCTGGCCTGGGTTGTGGAGGAGGCTTCATTCCCTGTCGCTATCAATCCCAAAGGCGATAAAATCATCTCCCTTCAAAATGCTGAAGCCGCACGCGCCTTCTCAGATGGCCTTGCCGCTTATAGCATGGTTATGAATGATGGATTGCTCTGGGGGTTCCTGGATGCCACCGGAAAGAGCCTGATCAAGCCCACATTCAAGGAATGTGGCGACTTCAGTGAAGGCATGTGTGCTGTAAGAAATGATCAAAAACAATTCGGTTATATTGACAAGACTGGTAAACTTGTTATTCCGTACCAGTTCGAAAAAGCAGAAGCCTTTGAAAAAGGTGTTGCTGCCGTGAGAGTGAACCGAAAGTGGGGGTTAATTGATAAAAACGGAAATTTCCTAATCAACCCCTATTATGAGGAGTTGTCGGTAGACAATGATAAGTGCCTGGTAAGAATGGGTTATCGATGGGGTTGGACTGATCACAAGGGTACCGTATTGATCAATCCACAATTTTTCTCAGCAACTCCATTTGGAACCCGTAGCACGGCTGCCGTGCAAAACGAATTGAGTTGGGGATATGTAAATGCCAGCGGACAGTTTGAAATAAACCCCCAATTCGATCAGGCACTTCCATTCTTGAATGGAGTAGCAGGCGTTTTCGCCCGTAGAAAGGCAGGTTTCATCAATGAAGAAGGTAAATACATCATTAACCCGCAATTCGATGGCATAGCCGATGATTATGTTCTGGATGCCTTTGGTCGCCCAAGTAAGGAAATATCGGTCAAAACCGACTTCTTCAACATTGCGGCCATCGTCAGCCGAATCGACCCGCGTGCTCCAGAAGGACTTCAAACCGACGCCACCTTTGCAGAGCTGATTGCCAAAAGTGGATTAACGGAAAACACCTTCAGCAAATACGCATCTCGTCACAGAATCATCAACGGTGAAAGCATCACAGACGATGCACTCCTGAATTTGGAGGTCGAAGCCAGATTGGTGGATGAAACCCGTCAGCCGACGTTGCAGGTCCCCATCATCAGTTTCCACTATACGATTGCTATGCAAGGAAGGGGTCGAAATAAAGAAGCAAACCTCATGGATGCTATGGAACAGGCGTTAGCAGGATTCAGCAGGTTGGATGTGACGGCTGATAGGAAATACAAATACCGAAAAGTGCGGGTGTTGACGGATGGAACCCGTACGGTAGAGATTGAAGACAAATATCCGGGTGTGCACGTAAATGTTTTATTGGGTTCTCCGATCAATAACTGATTGTTTGACTCCAAACTGAAAAGAAATTGGAATTCTTACACTAACCTGTTTTCTAAAAGCCATGAAATATTTCTTTATCAACTACGGATTGCTGAAGATGATGTACAAGCTAGTACTTGCCTTAGGCTTCTCATTGTATGTCCACAACGCATCCTACGCACAGCCATTGAACATTGACACATTGGCTCTCCAGGATTTTGAAACAACCCCTACCGGTCCCGTGTGGAATTATACCATCACCTCCACATTACAACCTAGTTTTTCTACGGGATTCAGCCCCAGTGCCAATTGTTCCCCCATCAATAGCCCACTTGGCATTGGAGGCTCCACAGCGTGGAATTCCACCTCCGTTTCCGGTGGTGTGACCTTGCGCTTTGATGATGTGTTCATTCCAACCGCCTCCTATGACTCGATCCGTTTCAGTTTTCGATTGGCTGCGTTTAACCTGATCAGTAGTAGTGGTGGGCCAGACAACTTGGACTATGTTGCTGTTTCCGTTAGCACTAATGGAGGTACTACGTTTTATCCTAGGTTACGCATCCGCGGAGCCGTAGCCAACAATAGCACTTGGGCCTATGATGCCGCCGGAATCGCCAAACTGGATTATCTTCCTGCCTCTGAAGTAACCTTCGCCCCCACCAATTCAGGACTTCAAACCACCGAAGGTTACTCCTATTGCGAAATCACCTTTCCCGGAACAATGCAAACCGTTAGTTTTGAAATCACCGGCAGGTCCAGCTCCTCCTCTGACACCTGGCTGGTCGATAATGTGATGGTCACTGGAGAAAATAATTGCTTGCCCGACTTCGCGTTCGACTCGGTAACTACCTGCAATCAGTATTTAAGTCCGGCTGGAAACATTTATACCCAAAGCGGTATTTATAGCGATACGTTGCAAAATGCAACAGGATGCGACAGTATCATCACTACAAACCTGACCATAATACCTGTGAATGCCACCATCAACATCGGTGTCGGTTCCCTTTCGTGCAACCAATCAAACGCATCCTATCAATGGCTCGACTGCAACAACGGCCTGCTCCCCATTCAAGGGGCTACAGGACAATCGTTCACTCCGTCTGTCGGAGGCTCATTCGCAGTGGCCGTTGCCTACCAAGGCTGTGCGGACACATCCGTTTGCGTCACGGTTAGTTTTACCGGGTTAGCGAATGAACCGAATAGCTCCATAATGGTTTTTCCAAACCCCGTGCATGATGTTTTAAACCTTCATCGGGAGAAAATGTCAAAGGCTCAAACCTACCACATCTTAAACATCAACGGCCAACAGGTCAAATCAGGATCCTTATCTGAAGAGCATTCTAAAATCGACGTTTCAGATCTTGCTAACGGACTTTATTTTTTGAGTGTCGACCACGGACATGGTGTGAAATTTGTGCTGCAAAAACAAAATCATGCGGAATAAAGCCTTCATTAAACCCTTGTCGATTGTTTTAAAAAAACATTTACACCCATTGAGATTCGGTTTGCTGTTCGCCCTTTCATGGGTCAGCCCGAATTACACCTTTGGACAAACCACCTATTTCCCTCCTACCGGTTCGCCACAATGGGACACGATATCACCCTCCTCCCTGGGTTGGTGCCAAGATCAGATTGATTCTCTTTACCAGTTTCTGGAAGACAATCAGACCAAGGCGTTCATACTGCTGAAAGACGGGAAAATCGTCCTTGAGAATTATTTTAACGGCTTTGCCCAAAATGACCCATGGTATTGGGCCTCTGCCGGTAAAACCGTTACCTCATTCATGACGGGCATTGCCCAGCAGGAAGGTTATTTGAATATTTCCGATACCACTTCCGATTATCTTGGTCAAGGCTGGACCAGCTGCCTTCCCGCCCAAGAGCAAAAAATCACCATCCGAAATCAATTGTCGATGACATCCGGCCTAGACGATGGTGTTGCCGATCCATTTTGCACGCTTGATACATGCCTTGTTTATCTGGCAGACGCCGGCACGCGCTGGGCATATCACAACGGCCCCTATACGTTACTGGATCAAGTAATCGCCAATGCCACCGGAGTCACCTTGAACAATTACACCAATCAAAAGCTGCTTAGCCCCACTGGAATGTCAGGCGTTTTTTTGCCGAACGGATATAACAATGTCTTCTACAGCAATGCGAGAAGCATGGCTCGTTTCGGACTACTCATATTGAATCGGGGTGTGTGGAATGGTAACACCATCATGACAGATACTGTTTACTTCAACCAAATGGTAAACACCTCTCAGAATTTAAATCCCAGCTATGGCTATTTATGGTGGTTGAATGGCAAATCCGGTTTTATGGTGCCAGGCGTTCAATTCGTATTCAACGGCTACTTCAATACTGATGCACCTGCAGATATGTTTGCCGCTTTGGGTCGAGACGGCCAGATGTTGAACATCATCCCATCGCAAAACATGATTTGGCTGCGGATGGGTGAATCCCCCTCTTCAGTGAATGTGCCCTATTTGTTGAACAATGAAATCTGGCAAAAAATAAATTTGCTTCCATGCGGCGTTGGGATTGGCGAAATTTCGCAAACATCCTCAACAACCATTTCTCATTCATTTGGAAATGTAATCGTAATCAGTAATGAAACCGTTTCAAAAATAATTTTAAGAGATCTGTCTGGCAAAACCATTCGTCAATGCAATGGATCAAATGAATTGAACACGGTAGGATTGGCAGCGGGCATATATACGGTGGAGGCTTATTTGTCACAAGGTAATCGAGTGATTAAAAAAATCAGCATCCTCCACCCCTAATCCATGACACCACGATTCATTACCTTTGTAATATGTGTTACATCAAGGTGGATAAATCATTTTTGTGGGGTGGAGTACTGTTGCTCTCGTGGTTTTTGAGCCATCCCGTATGGGGGCAAAAAGCGGAAATTTCCAGCAAAAACCTGGATGACTTTTCTTTGGGTTTTACCAAAGTAATAGGATACTCTGATTCTGGTTTTTTTCTGCTCAGCGGCAGCAATGGATACGAAGTGAGTGCAGAGCGCATTGGCTTTAAAAGCCCAAAATACAAAGTGGGATTCATTGGTAATGATCTCAATTTGATTTGGCAAAAACCCATAGAGGCTTCCAATCCAAATGCTGAAATCCGCATGGTGGATTGCATTGACAACCGCATCTTAGTGGTTTATTCCGATTGGGACAAGGGATTGTCATCCGTAAACATTGAAGGTTTTTTCATTGATGAAAAGGGCCAGTCGGGTAATCCGATGAAGCTTGGCCAAGTCAGTGGTTTCAATAGAGAGCCTTATGCCTATGGTATCAGTATGAGTTTACACAAGGAAGTTCTGGCATTTTACATCGCATCCGAAACCGAATTTGGTTCCAAACTCTCCGTTTCGTTGTTCAACAGGGAACTAAATCCCATGACCGAACTCTCCGGCATCATCAAACAACCAGCCAAAAATTTCAATATAGAACAACTTACCGTCTCAGATTCAGGCAAGGTGATGTTACTTGGTCTTCGATCAGACAAACTGAAGGCACTTTCCTCTAAGCGCGAAAACAATTGGTTGGGTTATGTTTTTTCGAACGACAACCTCACGGAATTCCCTATAGGCCGAGGCAATGAAATGCCATTTTTAAGAATTGCCGTTGATGAGTTCAGGAGTGAGATCATCATGGCCGGTTTATATAACGACCAACAATCATTCGTGGGTGCCGGTGTCTTTTATGGCCGACTTGGATTGCAAAACGACTCTATACCTGAAGTGCAACTGATTAGCATAGATGCCTCACAAAACCTCCGACTGAAAGGTGCACGCAATATCGGTTCCGCAGGGGGACTTGCTGGATTCCCGATCCGCAAAGTGATTCCACGGGGGGATGGCGGCTTGGCACTGATTGCCGAATCATCCTTCACCACCGAATATTCGTATTTTGATTCGTTCAGCCAATCCTACACGCGAAGACTTGAATACAATTACGGCGACATTGTGCTCTTCTCCATTGACCGTAGCGGCAAAATGCAATGGAGCGCCTCCATAAATAAGGAGCAAACGTCAATGGATGATGGCGGCATATTTTCATCCTATTGCATGATGATCGGTAGCCACTCCCTTAACTTCTTATTCTCTGAACCCATCAGTAAAAGGGCGAAAGTCTATCATGGGTCGGTATCACACTTGGGCGTACCGGAAAAAGTAACACCTGTGCAGTTACCCGAAGGTACATTATTGCTGTCTGAAGGAGCTCGTCAGGTTTCCGAAAACACGATGATGGTGCCTGCCATTCTGAAAAGAAAACTGCATATGTTGCGTTTGACATATTGATTCACCATCGATGGAAAAAATCACCATCATCATTCGCTATTTAAAACATTGGTTAGGCTCCGTAAATGAACATGGTGTGCATTCACCTTTCCTTTTTAAGTTGATTACCGAAGGCGTTTACCGCAAGCAGTCGCACAGTAGCTGGAAAAAACTTGAAGCCATACGAACGCAACTTTTAGCCGATAAAACCGCTTTGGATGTGACAGACTTGGGAGCAGGAAGCCTGTCCGACGGAAAACCTACACAAAGGAAAGTCTCTTTCATATGCCGATCCTTTGCCAAGAGCCCCCGACTGTGCAGAGTGCTTTTTAAGATTGTACATCATTTGAAGCCAAACCATATACTCGAGCTGGGAACCTCCTTGGGAATGAGCACCATGTATCTGGCTTCGGCCAACCCTGAGGCCCAAGTCACCACCATCGAGGGATGCCCCAATACTGCCGCAATAGCCAACCACAATTTCAAGGTTGCTGGTATTAACAACATTGAATCATTAACTGGCGACTTCGGCCAGGTGCTGCCAACGTGGTTAGCCGGAATCAAGGACCTCGAGCTGGTGTACATCGACGGTAATCACACCTATGAGGCAACCCTCAACTACTTTCATATGCTTAGCCAATATGGCAATGCAAAGACTGTCATCATCTTTGATGACATCCATTGGTCCAAGGGCATGGAGCAGGCTTGGAGGGAAATCCATAAAGATCAAAGGGTCACCATGTCTGTTGATATGTTTCATTTCGGAATGGTTTTCTTCGATAACCGCTTTTCGAAGGAACATTTTAAAATCAGGATTTGAGTTTTAAAGGGGTACATTCGAAACTTTACCCTTTCAGTGGTGTTAGCATTGGATGAATTCCATAATACATATCTTTACCTCATGGAACCCTTAATCGTATTGAAGGACATATCCCGAAAATACACCGTTGGTACGGAGGTGATTCATGCCCTACGATCGGTCACTACGACCATTTATAAAAATGAATACGTTGCCTTGATGGGATCCTCCGGATCCGGCAAATCCACTTTGATGAATATATTGGGATGCTTGGATACGCCTTCTGGTGGAACATATACTTTAAGGGGCATCCAGGTCAGTGAAATGACCGACAACGAACTTGCGGAAATTCGTAATAAGGAAATAGGATTTGTATTTCAAACCTTCAACTTGCTCCCTCGATCTACTGCACTTGAAAACGTTGCCCTTCCATTGGTTTATGCCGGCATTGGAAAAGAAGACCGCGACAAAAGAGCACTAAAATCGCTCGAGGATGTTGGACTTGGGGATCGTGTAAAACACAAGCCTAATGAACTTTCGGGAGGACAGCGCCAAAGGGTGGCCGTGGCTCGGGCCTTGGTCAATAGCCCGGCCATTATCCTGGCTGATGAGCCCACAGGTAATCTTGACACCAAAACCTCCAGCGAAATCATGATGCTTTTTGAAGAAATCCATCGGAAAGGAAACACCATAATTGTGGTTACCCATGAGGAAGACATTGCCCGGCATGCGCATCGAATCATCCGTTTACGTGATGGCCTGATTGAATCCGACCTTCCCAACGACCGCATCACCCAAGTAACTCAAAAAACGGAAGCCATCCAATAAACATGCGTATTTATACCAAAACCGGAGACAAGGGTGAAACCTCGCTCATTGGAGGCACCAGGGTTCCAAAGCATCATTTACGCATTGAGACCTATGGAACTATAGACGAATTGAACTCTTTTTTAGGCATGGTTCGGGACGTTAACGCTCATGACCCGGAAACGCAAAATTCCATTAGTGAAATCCAAGACCGTCTTTTCACTATCGGATCACTTTTGGCAGCGGATCCTGAAAAATCACGAATGAAGCTTCCCGAGTTGCGCAACGAGGATATTACTTTTTTGGAAATGGAAATCGATCGTATGAATACCGTTTTGCCAGAGCTAACCACTTTCATTCTGCCTGGTGGCCACATGAACGCTTCATGGTGTCACTTGGCTAGATGTGTCTGCAGGAGATCTGAACGCCTCGTAAGTCATTTGGCGGAAGTGTCACCCGTAGAACCACTGATTTTGCCTTATTTAAATAGACTATCAGACTACCTTTTTGTGCTATCTAGGTTTATTTTAAAATCATTTAGTTTAAACGAAGTAGCTTGGAAACCAAGGGATTAACTTTTGGTGCTGGATTGCGATTTTGGTCCCTGAATCCTTATTTTTGCTAACCTTTTCAAAAAAGTAGAAATTTCAACAAATTAAAATCCGACCTATGTACTGGACTTTAGAACTTGCCTCACACTTGGAAGATGCCCCATGGCCAGCCACAAAAGATGAGCTGATTGACTTCGCCATCCGTTCCGGAGCTCCGTTGGAGGTTATCGAAAACCTACAGGAGTTGGAAGATGAGGGCGATACTTACGAAAGCATTGAGGAAATCTGGCCTGACTACCCAACCAAAGATGACTTCTTCTTTAATGAAGATGAATACTGAAAAATGAAAGCAAAAAAAATCCGGAGTGATTCTCCGGATTTTTTTTGAACTGAATGGAAATCAATTCAGCACCATTTTGCCACTCTTGACGGAGTTGTCGTTACCACGTACCTCAAAAAGATAAACACCGTTTTGAATGCCGGTACGATCAAAAGAGAATGATCCGGCTGACAGATTGTTGTACTCACGAACTTTGTTGCCAATCATATCATAAACGATGAAGGTGAATTTTTCATCCATGGTTCCGCTTATGGAAACTGTAGCTTTGGTTGATATTGGATTCGGATATACACTTACGTTACGAGAATCATTGATTTCATTCACACCCGTAAGAACGGAACCTACCACCAACATGGGCAGACCTTGAGGCGTCAATGTGCCGCCATCTGTCAAGTCAACCCATAATGTATAATTAGGACTTGCAGGGTCGTGATTGTATTGTTTCGCGTTACCTGTAGTGGTGATACCAGCACCGAGATTCACTGGAGGAGCCCATGGTCCAGACGCTAGAGATCCGTCTGTTTGCCAATCGATCCAATAGGTTCCTGCGGTCAATGTTGTACCGATAATCGTTGTGTTGCGCATAATGGGACGTGCGACACAGGTGGCAGGAGCACATGATGTTGATGAAAAATCACCTGTACGATAAGCACCAGCCCATTCAGTTGAAACCATCACATTGGTGGTAGAGTCGCCATAAACAAGTGTGCTGGTTCCACCAGGTGTTCCATTCCAAATACGAACATTTACAGCAGTGATGGTGGAAGTGTTACCAGAATTGGTTTGATAAGCATAAAATACCAAAGAATCGATATTCCATGTTTGGCCCGCGGGAACGATGATATCCTCCGCCACTCGGTAACCGGCAGTGAATGCATGTCCTGCACCATAGGTGGTGAAACCATCGTGAAGGGTCGAGGCATTGGCGCCGCCGGAACCGCCGCCAGCCAAATCAAAAATTGGACCGCTATCGTAGATTACGGACTGCGCCATTAATCCGGCACTGAGCATCATGGCCGAGCAAATAAGTAAGGTTTTTTTCATTGTAGTGGTTTATGTTAAGTTATAATGCAATTCTAATAAAAAAAAACATAACCACCAATTTGGGTTCTTTACAAGGCGCCCCTGGCCGGATCATAATCCCTCAAGACATGACGAAGCTTTTTCCTGGCGTTGTGGATCCTTATTTTAACCGTGCCCAGTGGAACCTGCATAAAATGGGCAATTTCATCGTATCGGTACCCTTTGAAGGCCAGTTCAAAGGGTATCCGTAAATTGGAAGAGAGTGAGGAAATGGCCCTCGAAATTTCTTTCAAAATCATTTTACGTTCCCCCTTGTTGTAATCCTGAGTAGGGTGAGAATTGATGTAATATTGGGTTTCCGTATCATCCGTGACAATAAGGCCTGAAGATTGCCTGCGGTAATTATTGATGAAAATGTTTTTCATGATGGTATATAACCAGGCCTTCATGTTGGTTCCTTCCCTGAACTTTTCACGATTGTAAAAGGCTTTGGTCATGGTCTCCTGGGTGAGATCAGCGGCATCTTCGGAATCACGGGTAAGCTTGAAAGCAAAGTTTTTGAGTGGAGCCTGCATTTGGCTTACCCGAGTGTTGAATTCCATCTGTGTCATAATAGCTAGATTGAATGGTGCCTTGAATAGTCTTCTTTTCAAGGTGCAATTTTATCTAGGTAAAATGAAATTAAGATGAATTCTAAATAAGACCTCTTAAGGAATGAAAATCAATACTATGCCGCAGATGGTATTCGACCCGGGTTGATTTTAGGAAAAGGAGGTAAGGCAGGAGCCGTATAGGCTTTAAAATCCTTGAGATCCAACATCCTGAATCCTATGGAGTGCATATTTAGTTGAAAAGAAACCTGTGATAAAGATTCTGCCCGGAATGACATCAAATTTTCAAAAACACCAATTTGAGAGCCTGTATTTAAAAAAGTAACCACTTCATCCACCTGTAATACTCTGGCGATACTCGGTATTACTTTTTCATAGTGTCCATTGGAAACCAATAAATTACTGCCTCTGGCAACAAGGTCTTGTCGCAACTGTTCAACGCCTTTGAGTGTTTCGCACCTAAATGATTGATGTGATTGGTTATCAGCAAATAACTCAAATTCCCTGGGATCAAAACAATAGGTTGGCACTAGGGAAACATGATCTCCAAAAGGGGCCGGTGACAATCCCTTACACCAAGATGGCTCTCGGCACCAAAGCAGTATGGTTTTAGAGTTCATAAAAAATCAACAAACGTGGGTCAAAAAAAGTTTGGCAGGCTGATCATATCGCCCAAACCGGGGACTCATCCGGAAACTAACCCTTTTTTCGCCAAATTAAAATCCAACCGATGCCTGCTATCAACACTACCGACATGAATAGATTGGTACCCAGCCAAAGGTATTTGTCAGCATCAAGCTCTCCATACTTCATCTTTAAGATGAAGGCTGAGAGCAAGGAACCTGTCAATACGGAAACGGCGATAAGAAACGCCCTACGTCTGTTACTCATGGCTAGTGTGTGAACGAAGATAGCAAAAATTTTTTTTGCTTGATTGGATTCGTGGAAACTGGCCACCAACATCCTAAGTGAAACTTTTAAACCATGAGGTTACACCCTCTGATTTCACTCGCATCCGAACGTCCTAGGACTTCAAAACGACCATCTGTCATGCTTTTGCCAAGGTCTTTCGTACATAAGAAGGCACAGGAATGAACATTGGCCAAATCAATGATGTGGATGAATCCCGTAACACCGCATTTGAACGGACCGAACGGATCATCCGTTTCCCTAACCAAAACCTGCATCCATGGCGGACAAGAAAAGACACCTTCCGAGGTGGAGTATGCTTGTGACAACAACTCGGTCATGCCGTACTCGGAATGTACATCCTTGACGCCACACGCTTGGCGGATGCGTTCATGCAGTTCTGCTCGAATCAACTCCTTTCCCCGGCCTTTCATACCGCCTGTTTCCATTACGGTCACACCGGGGAGATGCAATGGGTTTTGCTCTAGGAAATCAAGTAATGCAAATGAAACGCCCAAAAGCATGACTTTGCAATTTTGTTGATTTAAAAAAACCAACTTCTCAGCCAACATGCCATGATCATTCAGGTAAAATCCGTTGTGGTCATGTCCGCTAGCTTGCATCAGGCCATTCACCATGAAAACAAGTGAAGAGTCACCCCGCTCCAAATAACCGGGCAACAATGCTAAAAAACAATAGTTGGAAGGGTCACCGTAAACCCTTCGGAAGCCTTCCAAAAAACTATGTTTGTAGATTTCAGGATTCGCCACATAGTGTCTGGATGGTTCAGAACCTGTGGTACGGCTACTGGAGAAACACAATTCGGGATCTGATTCAACATCATGCACCTTGAAATTCTTAAAAAACTCGACGGGCAAAAAAGGGATCTTGGAAATCGAGTTGACGTTTTCGGGGGAAACCCCACACAAGCGAACGAACTCCCTATAAACCGGAACGTGCCTGACCTGATATCCGAAAAGCTTCAGGGCAAGCGTTTCAAATCCCGCATCGTTGTGGAGTAAAGTGGCTTCCGTCCAAAACGAGTCAGCATTGGT
>JBMTLM010000030.1:0-11634 GCA_049431185.1 Bacteroidia bacterium
GCCGCTTTGGCGGCAAGGGAAGAGGCGCCGGTGTAGGCAAAAAGGTTCAACACTTTGGGTGATGGGGTTTTGAGTTTTTGGGTTTTATGGAAAATATAATTCCAATTGACCGCTTGCTCGGGAAAGATGCCTACATGCTTGAAGGAGGTCAAGGCCAAACGGAATTTCATGGTGAGATTTTTTTGAATCTCAAATCCAATGTGCCATCGGTCTGGCATATCGCCGATTTTTTTCCATATGCCGGATGACCCTGATTTTGGCACAAACCGCACATGTGCTTTTTTCTCCCAATCTTTTGCGGACAAACATTTGGGCCAAACCGCTTGTGGTTCAGGACGGATGGTGACAAACTTTCCAAACCTTTCAAGCTTCTCGAAATCACCGCAGTCGATGAGCTCGTAATCTGTAAAATCCTTGGGGGTTAACAATAACATGGTGCAAATGTAGGTTTTGCCGTTTAATGACAGCTTGCAAAAAATAGTTATTTAACTTTGCAAAAAATCAACCCCTAACCGTTAACATTCTTATGAAAAATTCAAAGCTGATCATTGTGGCCATTGCAGGTTTATGTTTGTCATCCGCAGGATGCGTGCCTTCTAAAAAATACAAGAGCCAACTTGCGCGCAACAAAGAACTGAAGATTGAAAACGATAAGCTCAGCTATCAATTGAGCGCATGTCTTTCTGAAAAGGAAAAGCAGGCGGGCAGGATCGGCACATTGGAGAGTGAGATGAGCGCTTTGCGATCCAACAGCTCTTCCATGTTGGAGCAATTGAAAGACCTTTCCGTTGTTTCTGCCGCACAATCAGAGAGCATACGCAAATCCTTGGAGAACATCTCCTCTAAGGATGCCTACATTAAGGATCTGCAGTCGGCCATGGCTCGCAAAGACTCCATGAATATGAATTTGGCGCTGAACCTCAAAGGCGTATTGAAGGATGTGAATGACGACGATGTAAACATCAACATTGAAGGTAGCGCCGTTTTCATTTCCATTTCCGACAAGATGCTCTTCAAGTCCGGAAGCTATGAAATCACTCCTCGGGCTTCAGAAGTGTTGGGCAAAGTTGCTGCCGTAATCAAGGCGCAACCCGATGTACAGTTTATGGTGGAAGGTCATACTGATAACAAGCCGATCGCTACGGATAGGATTCGCGACAACTGGGATTTGAGTGTTTTACGTTCCAGTTCAATCGTCAGGGAGTTGCAAAAATCTTTCGGTGTGGATCCTGCCCGGATGATCGCCGCCGGTAGGAGCGAGTTTGTGCCCGTGGCTGGAAATGACACGGATGAAGGGCGGTCCAAAAACCGTCGCACCCGTATTGTGATTCTGCCCCAATTAGATCAGTTTTTCAAACTGCTCGAACCTCAAAAGTGACAGCCGTAAAGGCAAAACCCCTATTTATCAGACGTTTAATCGCGCACCTGAGTTGCTCAGGTTTTGCGCATTCATTTGAACCCTTTTTTTAAATTTGCTGAAAATCATATACTATATGAAACCCATCCTAACCCTTGCGGCAGGCTCATTGCTCGTTTGCTCCTTGAACTCCGGTTGTGTGAGCTCTAAGAAGTATAATGAAATGAGTACGCAGTACAATAACCTTAAGGCGGACTTTGAAAGCACCGAGTTTCGTCTTAATGAATGTATCTCTGAAAAGGAGAGACAAACGGCCAAAGTCCGTGAATTGGAAGACAAATTGAAAACCGCCGGCGGAGGCAAGATGGTTGACCAGTTGGCTGACATTTCTATTATTAACCCCACGCAATCAGAGAGTGTTAAAGCTTCTTTGGAGAAAATCAACAACTCCAACAGCGGCACGTCCTTGAATGATCGTTTGGCGGCTACTTTGAAAGGCACCATCTCCTCTAACGACATTGACAATGTGAACATCAAGGTTGAAGGCGGCGCCGTGCTTATTTCCCTCTTTGACGAGACATTGTTCCAAAGTGGCAGTTACAAGATCAGCCCTGAAGCATCCAAGGTGCTGGCTTCGGTAGCACAGGTTATCAAGTCACAGCCTGATTTGGTTTGTATGGTTGAGGGCCATACGGATGATCGAAACGTTTCCGGAGGCACCATTCGTAACAACTGGGACTTAAGCGTGTTACGCGCCAGCACGGTAGTCTTTGAGTTACAGAAAACTTACGGCTTGGATCCTTCCAGATTGATCGCAGCGGGTCGCGCAGAGTTCCTTCCCATTGGGGATAATAACACAGTGGAAGGCCGAAGCAAAAACCGTAGAACCCGCATTCTGATCATGCCTAGGTTTGATCAGTACTTGAAAGCCATTGAGCCTTGATGGCCTTCAATTAAGTAATCAAGTTCATGTTAAATCCTCGCCTAAAAAAGGGCGGGGATTTTTTTATTGAACCAATAGCTTTTGGGAATTTCCGTTGCCGTCTTTCAAGAAATAGATTCCCTTTGAATAGGTACTCAAATCAATCTTGAAAATTTCGTTGTTGTTTTCGGTTGATCGACGACTCATCAAATCACCTTTGAAATCATAAAGCTCGATGACGCTTGAAGGTTGCATCCCAATTACATAAACCTCATGCGAGGCTGGATTGGGAAACACTTGCAAGGGCTGTCCCGTGTTCTTGCCATCGAGGTTGACGCTTACCACTTGTGAAGTTTGGGTTTGTCCATCGAAATCGGTTTCGATGAGGCGATAATAAGAGATACCGGGCAACGGGCTTCGATCTATTTGAAGGTAGCTGATGGGTGTGTTTGAGTTTCCAGCTGCGGGAGTGGAGATGATTTTTTCAAAAGCAACCCCGTCGGAAGAACGTTCCACCTCAAACTTCCATGAGTTGGTTTCCGTAGCCGTCTCCCATAGGAGATTGACTTGATGATTTTCATTGGCTAATGCCGAAAAATATAACAATTCAACCGGCAAGGGGGATGGAGTGCTCGACAAAGCCCATGTGAAATCAATAGCAGTGGAAGGAACTGTCACAAAATAATTGCCAGCAGTTTGACCAGGCAAATAGGGCTGCCACACATCGGTGTTGTCGTCGTAATACTGTGCTTTCAGTTGAATAGGGTCGTTGTAAGGAGGAATTGGAATTTCCAATGAATCATATCTGAAAGTGATTGTGCCCGATAAGGGAGTGGAGGTTATGAAATTCCAAAAGCGATCGGCTGTTGCATCCTGGTTGTTGGGGCTTAGGCCAATGGAGCTTGCCAAATTGGTTACACTCACAGGTGTGGTTGGCAAAGGAAGGTTAGTGGACGGCGTATTGTAAGACGAGAGGGTCACATTGCCAATACCACCTGAAAGGTTGGAGATGGTAACGGGAAGATATTGGTTAGTGGTTAATACTCCAGTGGTGTATCTACAAATGGGGAATAGGTAACTGCCCTGCGCCGGGTCAACGGCTCTAGTGAATTTGGATCGATTTTGAACGTCTTCCAAACACACACCGCCGCCAGTCCGTGTAACGGCACCACTGAAACGGTTTCCTATAATCAGTTCTTTGAAATAGGTTTTGAGGTCAAATAATCCGTTGGTCAGGGTTAATACTGAAATATTACCTCTTTCGTTCAAGGGATCAATCCAAATATCCTCGTTAGAAATCAAACGACCAGAGGCTTTGTTGACCTGCATGGATGAAAATACTTCTTTGGTACCACCGTCTACAACGATGGTTTGACTTGAAGTGCCAGTCCAATTCACCCGGCTTCCTGCTTCATCAAAAAAAGTATCATCACGGTAATTGCGCCAAGAACCTTTTAAATTCATTGTACCACCGATGGTTGACGAGCTGGACATATCGAGAAAGCCTGTTGGTCGGATATTCATGCTGAAATTCACATTGATGGTACTGGTGGCTGTTTCGACCTTGAGAGTGTCGAAGATGTCCAATGAATTGCAATCGGCGGTATTGCCAGATTGCACTTCGCAGTAATTGATGGAAGTGTCGGGGATGACAACATTGGTAGTCGCAGTTGGCAAAATTGCGTTAAACCAATTGCAGGGGTTATGCCAATTGGTATTCACTTTTCCAGTCCACAAACCAGCTGTGCCACCATAGCCTGTCGTAGTGGTGGTTAAACTCACATCATCCACATAGAAAAACTCATCGGAACGATTGGTGACCCCTCTGATTCGGAATGCAAAGGAGGTGGTACCCGCTGGAACGTTATATACAAATGGGTTAGGAGCCGTGTTCAAACCTCCGATGGAAGTCATGGTGAAAATCCAGGTATTGTTGTTGTCACCCTGCAACGTATCGATGGTTTGCCACGCACCGCCATTGAGACGAACTTCATAGTAGAGATAATCCGAGTTATCAAACCCTGCACCGTTGCAGGCCCCCAGATGTGAAGATGTATATGCCTTGAGCTGCACATTTTCATAACAGCCAACGTTCACAGGGTTAAATTCCAAAGTTTTTCCATTCATCAAAGAACAGCCTTCACCTCCCACCGTACCTGTGGCACAATTGGTGCCCACGGTGCAATTGGATGGCTGTGCTCCGGCAAGACGAATGGATTTTGTGCCCGATCTAACCAAAGTGCCATACGCACCAGGACCAGGGGGGAAACTCGTACTATTATTGGCAATGGTTACGTAAGACCAATTGTCGGCTGCAGTTCCCTCGCCTCCCTGAAAAGCCACCACTGTTTGAGCCGCGGCGCTCAGTTGGGCTAAGGAGAAAATAACAAGCGCTATAGACAGCTTTTGAATCATCACTTTCGCTTGATTTTCAAGGACGTGCAAAGATAAGATAATCAATGGCGCTATTCAAGTGAAAGATACGTTAAATACTTGTAAAATTCATGCAAAAATAGCGTTGTAAGCCACTGTAAATCAATAAAAATGGCTTAAGGGGTACCTTAAGCCATTAAATGATGTTGATTTGGAGGATTAAAGGCTACCTACCAATTTCACTTTGAGCGTAAAGTCATCAAAGATGGCTTTATCACCAATGTCGCTGAAGAAGGTTTTGGAACCATAACGGATATCGTATTTCGAACGATCGATTTTGATGTCTGCCGTAGCCATCATGGTGGCCCCTGTAATGGTCACATTGGCAGGGAAAGAAATGTCGTTGGTAATGCCTTTGATGGTCATTTTTCCAGCCACAGTGTAATTGGGAGCACCGGCTTTGGCGCCACTAATCGGTGACATGGAGGTGATTTCAAACGATGCGGTTGGGTGCTTTTGAACAGAGAAAAAATCCTCAGACTTCAAATGGCCTTCCAATTTTGCCTTGGATCCGTCTTTGAGATCTGAACAAACCAAACTGGTCATATCCATTACAAAACTACCACCATAACGTCCGTGATTGTTTAACAGTTGACCAGTCTTTAAATTGATCAAACCATTGTGTTTACCGGTAACCTTTTCGGCATACCATTCAACGGAACTCTTTTGAGTGTCGACTTTAAATACATCAACGTGTTTGAGGGAGGCGAAGGCGCCTACGGCAGCGACTGGAATGGCCAATAATAAGAGCAATTTCTTTTTCATAATGGATTTAGATTTTTTGTGGATGGATGTTCAACAAAGAAAGTGCCAAATGGTTTACTTGAATTAACTTTGAATTGCAGAACAAACCAAAATACTCAAACAATGGCCCTTCATTTTCATTTTTCCCATCTCTACAAAACCTTGTTTTCTTTTTTGCTGTTGATTGTCACGCTTTTAGCAACATCTTGTACAGAGGATGAAGAAACGGGTCAGGCTTCACTTCAGATTCGTTTAACAGATGCTCCTGCCGTTTATGACGAAGTAAACGTCGAAATCGTAGCCGTTGAAATCACCGGTACCGCATCAGGCACGATTACCATGAATACCAACACGGGGATCTACAACCTTCTGGATTATACCGGAGGTATTGACACCTTGATCGCCAGTGCCGGTATACCGGCAGGCAAACTACAACAGGTACGGCTCATTTTAGGCTCTAACAATTCGGTCGTGTTAAACGGAGTAAGTTATCCGCTTTCCACTCCGTCAGCCATGCAGTCGGGCTTGAAACTCCAGGTGCATCGTGAATTGGTTGCGGGTGTTTCATACGCCTTGTTACTGGACTTTGATGCTGGTCAGTCGGTGGTCAATCAAGGTAACGGCCAATACGCTCTGAAACCCGTCATAAGGGTCGTTGATCAGGCAATTAACGGATCGATTTCCGGAACCGTTGTGCCTGCCACACCTGTGAGTTTGGCCACTGCAATTGGTGGCGGATCCTCTTATTCATCCTATTCGGATACTTCGGGTTTTTTCTTGATTGCAGGTATTCCCGCCGGCAGTTACGATGTGGTCATCACTCCGCAGGCACCATTGCTACCGGATACCGTCGTTGGAGTGGTGGTCGTCAATGGTCAAGTCACCGATGTGGGACAAATCGTACTTTAGAAAAATCATTTCGGATCCCACATCATTTTTTTGATCACGGGAACGGGCCCCGGACAATGTTGGGAGTGGCATGCCAAACAGGCCGAAACCATGTTGTTGTACGTCTCCACCCGATTCGCCTTGGTAGATTTCGCATAGTTTTTCACTGAAGCGACATATAAATCCGAAAAGGATTTATAATAGTCGCTTTTACTCATCCCTTCAGTGATTTTGGCCGTATGGATTTTGTCGAACGACTTGGGATATGCTTCCGGTTTAGCACCTGTTTTCAAGCCCTCCTTCGCACGGTTGGTATATTGCTGCATCTCGCGCATCAGCTTGGACAGGTCGCTGGATCCATTGGGGTTGTCTTGGTCAGGCACATGCAAGGCATCTACCTGAGCAATGCCAAGGGCAAGAGCCGAAATGACCATCAAAGAAAAAACGTACTTCATTTTAAAACAGGGCTTTAGGATGTGAATGGTGCATACAAATTTAGCGATTCATGTGATAGGTTTTGCGAGTATGATTTTTGACAGGTGATTTACTTGACCTTTGTTTTACTTTTGGCTAGCTATGAGCAAAAACAATGCCTGGAACGCAATTTTGGAGGAGTTAGGCGGTATTTCCTACTTCACGGCTCGCTTTTTTCGCGAGGGATTAAGGCCTCGATACGAGTGGCAGGAGTTGCTTCGGCAGTGTTATATCATCGGTTACAAATCCCTTCCCTTGGTAGGCATCACTGCAGCCATTATGGGTATGGTACTCACGGTACAATCGCGACCCACATTGGAAGAGTTTGGTGCTGAATCCTGGTTGCCCTCCATGGTAGCCATTTCCGTAGTGCGCGAAATCGGTCCGGTCATCACCGCTTTGATTTGCGCTGGAAAAATCGGCTCCAGTATCGGCGCAGAATTGGGGTCCATGAAAGTGACGGAGCAAATAGATGCCATGGAGGTCTCAGGCACCAATCCATTCAAATATCTTGTAGTGACCCGCGTGGTAGCCGCCACCTTGATGCTTCCCGTGTTGGTGGTGTTGGCGGATACCTTGGCCCTTTGGTCCTCCTACATCGGAGTGAACCTGAAAGACGTGGTGAGTTTCAAGCTGTATACCAAACAGGTATTCGATTCTTTAGAGTACTCTGATGTGCTACCCGCATTTGTGAAATCCTATTTCTTCGGTTTTGCCATCGGTATCGTAGGGTGCTACAAAGGATTCAACTCCAAAAAGGGAACCGAAGGTGTTGGGCATTCCGCCAACTCAGCCGTGGTGGTGGCCTCCCTTGCCATCTTCATCATCGACCTCATTGCCGTACAATTCACCGACCTATTGGGCCTTAATTGACAAACATGCCGGAATCCGTTATCGAAATCAAAGGGCTCAAGAAATCATTCGGCGACAACCATGTCCTCGATGATTTTAACCTGATTGTGCCACACGGCGAAAACGTAGTGGTGTTGGGTAAATCGGGTTCGGGTAAATCGGTACTCATCAAGTGTATCGTTCGCCTGTTGGAGCCTGACGACGGAACCATTACCGTGCTGGGAGAAAACATTTTGGAAATGGATCATGATGCGTTGGACCGCATGCGAGTGCGCATTGGGTTTTTGTTTCAGAACAGCGCGCTCTACGATTCCATGACTGTGCGGGAGAACCTGGAGTTTCCCATGCGACGCCATTGGTTTGATATCACCAAAAAAGATGCGGACGACCGCGTGAACGAAGCGCTCGACAATGTGGGGTTACTGTATGCCGCTGAAATGATGCCAGCCGACCTTTCAGGTGGCATGCGTAAGCGCATCGGCTTGGCCCGAACCCTCATTTTACGCCCTGAAATCGTATTGTATGATGAGCCTACCACAGGCCTGGATCCCATTACCGGTAGGGAAATCGTGGAGCTCATCATGGACCTGCAACAGAAATACAACACATCTTCGGTCATCATCAGCCATGATATGCAAGTGGCCCGTATGACCGCTAACTCAGTGGTGGTGTTATCCAACGGAAAAAACCATGCCCAAGGAAGTTTCGACCACTTGAAATCCTTGGAAGATCCACAAGTCAAACAGTTTTTTGAAGGAGTACTATGAACAAGAACACACCAGGAAACGTCCGCTTAGGGATGTTTGTAGCTATCGGAACAGTTGTATTGGTGATTGCCCTGTATCTCATTGGCAGCAACCAATCGATGTTTAGCAGTTCCATTCGTATTTCGGCGCAGTTTTACAATGTAAACGGCTTGATGCAGGGTAACAACGTGCGCTATGCAGGAATCGATATCGGCACCGTCGATAAGATCCAAATCGAAAACGATTCAAGCGTAACTGTGTACATGGTCATCGAAAAAAAGCACAGCCAATACATCAAAAAGAACGCGCTAGCCGTGGTTGGCACCGACGGACTGATGGGTAACAAGCTGGTCAACATCAATCCCGGCAAAGGGCCCTCGGAACCCGTTACCGATGGCGATCGGATCATTTCCCTCAAACCCATCGAAACGGACGAGATGATCCGAACGCTCAATGCCACCAACGAAAACCTCGAGGCCATCACCAGCGATCTACGCAGCTTCACGGCTCGCATCAACACCGACAAGGGGCTACTTCAACTGATAGAGGATTCCGTTTCAGTGGAGAATTTCCGCATGGCGCTTGTTTCCATCCGGGAGGCCTCCGAAAACGCCAACAGCATCACGGTACAGATCAACAGTCTTACCCAATCCATCAACCGTGGCGAAGGGTTGGCAGGGGTTTTATTGAAAGACACCAAAACAGCCGAAGGACTTAAAAACACTGTGGCCAACCTGGAGCAAATCAGCGATAGTCTTGACCATGTGGTGGAGGGTTTGAACCGCTTCAGTTCGGGGGTTAATAACCCTCAAGGATTGGTGTACTCGGTGAGCAACGATACGGTTTTGGCCACCGAAGTGAAAGACGGTGTGCACAACTTGAAGCAAAGCACCGAATTGCTCAATGAGAACCTAAAAGCCATGCGCAAGAACTTCCTGTTCCGTAAATATTTCAAGCAGCAGGAACGGGCAAAGGGTAAAGAGGGACAATGACCGTTGGGGTTATGACCGCCTTTCGCTAAATTTGTGTCGTAAAACAGATTTTGATGGAAAAGGAAAAAGGCCCAAATTTTTTGGAGGAGATTGTAGCCGATGATGTGGCTGCCGGTAAACACGGTGGTCGCGTACTCACCCGATTTCCGCCTGAGCCCAATGGATACTTGCACATCGGCCATTCCAAATCGATCTGCTTGAATTTTGGATTGGCCGCCAAGTTTGGTGGCAAAACCAACTTGCGGTTCGACGATACCAATCCCGTTACCGAGGATACCGAATATGTGGAGAGCATCAAAGCGGATATCCGTTGGATGGGCTTCGAATGGGCCAACGAGTTTTACGCATCCGATTATTTCGAGCAATTGTACGGCTTCGCGGTGGAGTTGATTAAAAAAGGTATGGCTTATGTGGATGACAGTTCTGCAGAGCAGATAGCCGCCAGCAAGGGTACGCCAACAACTCCCGGTACCGATAGTCCTTTTCGTAAACGTAGTGTGGAGGAAAACCTGGAGTTGTTTTCAAGAATGCGTAATGGTGAGTTCAAGGAGGGGGAGAAAGTATTGCGCGCCAAGATCGACATGGCATCTCCCAACATGCACCTGCGTGATCCGCTGATGTATCGTATCAAGCATGCCCACCACCATCGCACAGGCGACCAATGGTGCATTTATCCGATGTATGATTTTGCACACGGCCAATCCGATTCCATCGAAAAAATCACGCACTCCATATGCACATTGGAATTTGAAGTGCACAAGCCGTTATATGAATGGTTCATCGAGCAGTTGGGTATCTTTCCCAGCAAGCAATATGAATTTGCCCGATTGAATATCACCTATACCGTCATGAGCAAGCGTAAGTTGTTGCAGCTGGTGAACGAAAAGCACGTGGACGGATGGGACGATCCGCGCATGCCTACCATCAGCGGACTGCGTCGTCGCGGCTACACGCCTGAGAGCATCCGCATGTTTGCCGACAAGATCGGCGTGGCTCGTAGGGAGAATATCATAGATGTTGGATTGTTGGAGTTCTGCATACGTGAAGACTTGAACAAAACGGCCATGCGTGGCATGGTGGTGCTGGATCCCGTGAAGCTCATCATCGAGAATTATCCTGATGGCAGCAATGAAATCTTGAAAGGTGAAATCAATCCTGAGGCGGAAGATAAAGGCGGGTATCGCGATATTCCATTTGGTAAAGAGCTATGGATCGAGCGCGAGGATTTCCGCGAAGTGGGGGAGAAGAAATATTTCCGTTTGGCCCCCGGACTCATGGTGCGATTGAAGCACGCCTACATCATCAAATGTGAATCCTACTCCAAAAATGAGGCAGGCGTGATCACTGAAATCCGTTGCTCGTATGTGCCCGAGAGCAAGAGCGGTAACGACACCAGTGGCATCAACGTGAAGGGCACCTTGCATTGGGTGGCCGCACATGCTGCGGTGCCGGTTGAGGTTCGATTATATGACCGATTGTTCCGTGTGGAAGATCCATCATCTGAAGACGGCGATTTCAAGGATTACATCAATCCCGACAGTTTGCAAGTGATATCAGAGGCCTTGGCTGAGCCGTTTGTGGCGAATGCCCAGGTAGGCGACAAATTCCAGTTTTTGCGCAAGGGTTATTTCTGCGCCGATAAGTCAAGTGCTCCTGGCAAGCCTGTGTTTAATCGAACAGTTTCGTTGAAAGATACGTGGGCGAAAGAAGAAAAGAAGGGTTGATGATGCGTACCACGATCACCGTTTCAGGAATCCGCTGTTATGCCTACCATGGCTGCATGGAGGAGGAGGGCATCATTGGAGGTGAGTATGTGGTGGAGGTAACGATTGAGTGCGACCTTGCTGCTTCCATGCTTTCCGATGACTTGAATGATACCGTGGATTATGTCATGGTTACTGAGGTGGTGAAAAAGGAGATGGCCATCCGCTCCAAGCTTATTGAGCATGTGGGTGGTAGGATCTTAACCGCATTGGACGCTCGAATCCCCAAACCCAAGCAAATAACGCTGGAAATCAAAAAGATAAACCCGCCCATTAATTCCGATGTGGCAGCCGCCATCTTCAGTGTGACGGCCAATTTTGGTGGATGAGGGGTAACCTTTTTCAACCATTTCCGTTTAGTTGCTCGCTCAGGTTCGGTGTCGCTGATATTCGTACCTTTGCATCTAGAATGGTCGCTTGTCCGCCTTCGGCGCGATAGGCAGAGTTCTGTGAGTGGGAGAAT
>JBMTLM010000031.1:0-11577 GCA_049431185.1 Bacteroidia bacterium
ACAATAAGAATACCATACAACACGAAATACGAAAATGGCAAAAGTCATCATCAAACAGATTAAGAGTGGTATCGACCGTCCTGCGATCCAAAAAAGGACTTTGAAGGCGTTGGGTCTTCGTCGCATGAATCATTCTGTAGAAAAGGAGGCAACACCCCAGATCATGGGCATGATTCGCGCCGTGAGTCACCTTGTTAGTGTTGAAAAGGCTTAATCAAAAAATTACTCAGAACAGTATATAATACCAAGAGATGAATCTCAGCAATCTAAGACCAGCAAAAGGATCCGTCAAGTCCCGTAAGCGTATCGGCCGTGGTACCGGTTCGGGTAAAGGTGGTACTTCCACACGTGGTCACAAAGGAGCCCAGTCGCGCTCGGGCTACAGCCAGAAGATAGGTTTTGAAGGAGGTCAAATGCCTCTGCAGCGTCGTCTTCCAAAATTCGGTTTTAAGAACCTGAATCGTGTTGAATATAACGGAATCAACTTGGACATGCTCCAAGGATTGGTGGATAAGCATGGCGTTACTGAAATCAATCAGGAGACCATCGTAAAGCACGGTTTGGCCTCCAAGCGTGATTTGGTGAAGGTGCTTGGAAGGGGAGAGCTGAAATCTAAAATCAATGTTACTGCCCACGCATTCTCTGCCGCTGCAAAGTCAGCGATTGAATCTTTGGGAGGAACCGCAACCACAACCGGTAAATAATGAAAGGTTTAATCACCACCATCCGCAATATCTTCAGGATCGAGGAACTTCGTTCCAGGATCTTATATACATTGGGACTGATCCTTGTGTATCGTTTGGGTGCACACATCGTGTTACCCGGAATTGACCCTGATCAGTTGGGCGGTTTAAAAGCACAATCCGAAGGCGGTATCCTCGGCCTTATTGATATGTTTGCCGGTGGCGCATTTTCCCAGGCATCCATTTTCGCCTTAGGGATCATGCCATACATCTCTGCATCCATCGTGGTGCAGCTGTTGACCATTGCGGTGCCTTACTTCCAAAAAATGCAGAAAGAGGGCGAGAGCGGTCGTAAAAAGATGAATCAAATCACCCGTTGGCTCACCGTTTTGGTGGTGCTTGGCCAGGCTCCGGGTTATATTGTGAATCTAAAGGCACAGGCCCCGGGTGCAATCCTGATGGATGGCACGGCATTTTGGATTTCGTCCATCCTGATTTTGATGGCTGGAACATTGTTCGTCATGTGGATGGGTGAGCGCATTACCGAAAACGGTATTGGAAACGGTATCTCGATCATCATCATGATTGGAATTATCGCCCAGCTGCCAACATCCCTTCGTGATGAGTTCCTATCCCGATTGAATGAAGGTGGCGGCCTTGTGGTCTTCCTGGTGGAATTGGTGATGTTATACATTGTAATCGCCTTGGTGATATTGCTTGTGCAGGGAACCCGTCGAATACCTGTGCAGTTCGCCAAGAAAATCGTTGGTAACAAGCAATACGGTGGCGTTCGTCAGTATATCCCGCTTAAAGTGAATGCAGCCGGTGTAATGCCGATCATTTTCGCCCAGGCGATCATGTTTATTCCCGCTACGGTTGCCCAGTTCTTCCCTGCGTCGGGCGCCATGCAAGGCTTCGCAGGAACATTCACCGACTTTTTCTCTTTCGGTTACAACATCACATTCGCCACATTGATCATTCTCTTCACCTATTTCTACACGGCCATTTCCGTTAACCCTAACCAGATGGCAGAGGATATGAAGAAGAATGGCGGATTCGTTCCCGGAGTAAAGCCGGGTAAAACCACGGCTGATTTCATCGACAACGTAATGTCGAAGATCACATTGCCTGGTTCCATCTTCCTGGCGTTTGTGGCCATCATGCCTACGTTCGCCAACTTGTCGGGAGTGAATCAAAACTTCGCGCAATTCTACGGAGGTACCTCCTTGCTCATCCTCGTGGGTGTGGTATTGGATACCTTACAGCAGATAGAAAGTCACTTATTGATGCGTCACTATGATGGTCTGATGAAATCGGGCCGTATCAAAGGACGTTCATCAGTAGGTGGAATGGCCTAATGGTTTTAACCTGATAATCGGTAAAACTTGCAGGTAATATATAAGAGTGCAGAGCAGATAGAGGGGATTAGAGTAAGTTCTTTACTTGTTGGAGATACATTGGCCGAAGTGGCCTCCCGTATCAAACCTGGAATACGCACCATCGAGTTGGATCGTATCGCGGAGACCTTTATCCGTGATCAAAAGGCCCAGCCGGCGTTCAAGGGTTATCATGGCTTCCCAGCCTCCCTATGCATTTCGGTTAACGCTGAAGTGGTGCATGGGATACCTGGAAACCGTGAGTTGAAGGAAGGTGATGTGGTATCCATCGATTGTGGCGTCAACAAAGACGGCTTTTTCGGTGATTCCGCTTATTCCTTTGTGATTGGAGAGGTTCCTGCCAAAACCATCGAATTGCTTCAAGTCACCAAAAGGTGTTTGATGAAAGGCGTCGCCAAGGCGATTGATGGTTTCAGGATCGGGGATATCAGCGAGGCGGTTCAAGACCTCGCCGAGACACATGGCTTCGGAGTGGTACGGGAGTTGGTAGGGCACGGTGTTGGTTTGAAGTTGCATGAAAAGCCTGAGGTACCAAACTTCGGAAAGAAGGGCACGGGTTTGTTGATGAAGACCGGATTGGTGATTGCCATCGAGCCAATGATCAACGCCGGAAAGAAGCAGGTGAAGCAGCTGAACGATGGTTGGACCATTGTTACTGCGGACGGGCTTCCATCGGCACACTTTGAGCACACGGTGGCCATCGGAGTCGGCAAGCCGGATGTACTCTCCTCGTTTGAAAAAATTGAATCAGCGGAAGCAAACAATATAAACCTCGGGAAACCGCACCAGATACAGGAAGTGAATGGCTAAACAAGGCGTCATAGAGCAGGACGGAACGATCATCGAAGCGTTGTCAAACGCCATGTTCCGTGTGGAGTTGGAGAACGGCCATGAGCTCATTGCCCATATCTCCGGCAAGATGCGGATGAACTACATCAAGATCCTGCCCGGTGACAGAGTGAAAGTTGAAATGTCTCCATACGATTTGTCTAAAGGAAGAATTACATACAGATATAAATAACAAGCAAAATGAAAGTAAGACCCTCTTTGAAAAAGAGAAGCGCCGAATGTAAGATCGTAAGGCGTAAGGGACGTCTTTACGTCATCAACAAGAAAAACCCACGCTTTAAAATGCGTCAGGGGTAATTGATTAATAGATAAAACCAATACACAATAATGGCTCGTATAGCAGGTATCGATTTACCGAAAAACAAAAGGGGTGAGATTGGGTTGACCTACATCTATGGAATAGGTCGCTCTACCGCCCAGAAAATCCTTTCCGAATCCGGAATCGACTTTAACAAGAAGGTTCAGGAGTGGAACGACGATGAATTGACCAAGATTCGTTCGTTCATTAACGACTATATCAAGGTGGAAGGTGCACTCCGTTCCGAGGTGCAGCTAAATATCAAGCGTCTCATGGACATTGGATGCTACCGTGGTGTCCGTCACCGTCTCGGCTTGCCCGTTCGTGGTCAAAAGACCAAGAACAACTGCAGGACCCGTAAAGGAAAACGGAAGACCGTAGCTAACAAGAAGAAAGTAACCAAGTAAAAATAGCGGACAAACCGCAGCAATTCAGACTTAGATAATGGCTAAAACAGCAAAAGTCACCGCCAAGAAAAAGGTGGTAAAAGTTGAGTCGGTAGGCGAGGCACACATCAACGCCACCTTCAACAACATCATCATCAGCATCACCAACCTTTCGGGTCAGGTCGTATCCTGGGCTTCGGCAGGAAAGATGGGATTCAAAGGCTCCAAGAAGAACACTCCTTACGCTGCCCAGTTGGCTGCCGCCGATTGCTGCAAAGTGGCATTCGATGCCGGCATGCGCAAAGTGAAGGTGTTCGTTAAAGGACCTGGTTCAGGTCGTGAATCGGCTATCCGTACCCTGCACAATTCGGGTCTTGAGGTAACCGAAATCATGGACATCACTCCAATCCCACACAACGGCTGCCGTCCACCCAAGCGCAGGAGAATCTAATCCAATCAACTAAACAGAAAAACAATATCCATTCATGGCTAGGTACATAGGACCAAAATCCAAAATCGCCAGAAAGTTCAGGGAGCCGATCTTCGGACCTGATAAGAACTTCGAAAAGCGTAATTATCCTCCCGGACAACACGGTCAATCCAAGAAGCGCTCCAAAATGTCGGAGTACGCTACACAGCTTCGTGAGAAGCAAAAGGTGAAGTACACCTACGGCATCCTGGAGCGTCAGTTTGCCAAGACGTTTGATCGCGCTTCTCGTAAAGAGGGTATCACCGGTGAAAACCTCCTTCAATTGATTGAGTCTCGTCTCGACAACGTGGTGTTTCGCATGGGTATCGCCCCAACACGTTCTGCCGCCCGTCAGTTGGTTTCACATCGTCACATTACCGTTAACGGTAAGGTGGTAAACATCCCTTCTTTCACCTTGAGAGCTGGTGACATGGTAGGTGTTCGCGAGCGTTCCAAGTCTTCCACCGTGATTACTGAATCATTGCGCGGTCGCGCTAGCCGTTATCCATGGTTAGAGTGGGACGAAAGCAAGATGGAAGGCAAATTCATCAATCCTCCTGCCCGTACGGAACTTCCTGAGACCATCAAGGAGCAGTTGATTGTGGAATTGTACTCTAAGTAATCCTGCCGCCCTGAACCGGCAAAATCAAATCATCATAAACTCCAATAACAAATCTTAAACATGGCCATACTCGCATTTCAAAAACCGGACAAGGTAATCATGCTCAACTCCACCGAGCAACTCGGCACGTTCGAGTTCCGTCCCTTGGAGCCCGGTTATGGAATCACCATCGGCAATGCCCTCCGCAGGATCCTGTTGTCCTCCTTGGAAGGATATGCCATCACTACCATCCGCATTTCCGGTGTGGATCACGAATTCTCCACCATCAAAGGCGTGGTTGAAGACGTAACTGAAATCATTTTGAACCTGAAGCAGGTTCGCTTCAAAAGACAAATCGAGTCTACCGACTCTGAGAAAGTTCACGTAACCATCAACGGCAAGAACCAGTTTGTTGCCGGAGACATCGCCAAGCACACTTCCGCCTTCCAGGTGTTGAACCCTGAATTGGTGATTTGCAACATGGAAAGCAGCGTGAAGTTTCAGATCGACATCACCATCGACAAAGGCCGTGGCTATGTTCCCTCGGAGGAAAACAAGTCCAATGCCAATCCCGTTGGCACCATCGCCATCGACTCCATCTTCACACCCATCCGTAACGTTCGTTACAACGTGGAAAACTATCGTGTAGAGCAAAAGACCGACTATGAGAAACTCGTGTTGGAAATTGCGACTGATGGCTCCATTGCCCCCAAAGATGCATTGCGTGAAGCCGCTGAAATCCTGATTCACCATTTCATGTTGTTCAGCGATGAGAAGATCACTTTGGAGAGCAAGCCAAAGACACCAACCGAAGAGTTCGACGAGTCATCATTGCACATGCGTCAGTTGCTCAAGACCAAATTGGTTGATATGGATCTCTCAGTTCGCGCCCTCAACTGTCTCAAGGCCGCTGATGTGGAAACATTGGGTGACTTGGTTTCTTACTCCAAGAACGATCTGCTCAAGTTCCGCAATTTCGGTCGCAAGTCGTTGACCGAACTCGAAGACCTGGTGAAGAGCAAGAACCTGAACTTCGGAATGAACCTTGCCAAATACAAACTCGACAAAGACTGATTAACCAATAACATCTCAACACGAGATACTCTTAAAGAATCATAGAAAATGCGTCACGGAAAAAAGATCAACCATCTAGGTAGGACCTCCAGTCACAGGGAAGCGCTCCTCTCCAACATGGCATCATCACTCATTCTCAATAAGCGAATCAACACTACGGTTGCCAAGGCCAAGGCCCTGCGCAAATATGTAGAGCCATTGATCACCAAATCAAAAACCGATTCTACCCACTCGCGTCGTATGGTGTTCAGCTTGCTTCAAAACAAAGAGGCGGTTACGGAACTCTTCCGCGACATTGCTGGCAAAATCGGCGATCGTCCAGGTGGATATACCCGCATCATCAAAACCGGCAACCGCTTGGGCGATGCCGCTGAAATGTGTATGATGGAGCTGGTGGATTATAACGAGCTTATGGTGAAAGAACCTAAAGGCGGTGCTAAGAAAGCCAAAACCACCCGTCGCGGACGTCCTAAGAAGGCCGCTGAAGGTGCTGCCTCCGATTCCTCAACCGATACCGCTTCGGCCGAATAATCGCTTAAAAATGGCATTTAAACCAAAGGGAACTGGCTTCAAAACCAGTTCCCTTTTTTGTTTTCAACCGCTGTGGACAACTTCAAGCCTTAAAAACACCCTTCCAATCGGTGATTTACATTACTTTGCATAACCCCTAGCCATGAAATACACTCCCAAATCCCCCGCCATGCTGGTCCTGCAGGACGGCACGGTTTTTTATGGTAAATCAGCCGGTAAAGTAGGTACCGCCACCGGCGAGATCTGTTTCAATACCGGTATGACCGGATATCAAGAGGTGTTTACCGACCCATCCTACAAAGGACAATTGTTGCTGGCTACCAATGTGCACATTGGAAACTATGGCATCAAGGAGGATGAATCCGAATCCAATTCAATCAAGATTGCCGGACTCATTTGCAGAAACTTCTCCAATTTCCACTCACGGAAGCAAGCCGATGCTTCGTTGTCTGATTATTTCATCGAGCAAAACATGGTGGCCATTTGCGATATTGACACCCGTGCACTCGTCCGTCATATTCGCAATAAGGGTGCAATGAACGGCATTATCAGTTCAGAGATCCTTGATGTGGATGTCTTGAAGCAAATGCTATCCAATGTTCCATCTATGGAAGGTTTGGAATTGTCGTCCACCGTATCCACCAAGGAGCCTTATTACTTCGGCAACCCTGATGCCAAATTCAAAGTGGCTGTATTGGATGAAGGCGTAAAGACCAATACCCTTCGTTGCTTGTCGGATCGCAATTGCTATGTGAAAGTATTCCCTTACGATACCACTTTTGAAGAGATGAACGCATGGGAGCCTGATGGTTTCTTGGTCTCCAACGGCCCTGGTGATCCTGCCGTGATGCCCAAGGTGGTTCAAATCGTGAAGGACATCATTGCCAACGATAAGCCTGTATTCGGCATCTGCCTGGGCCATCAGCTGATTGCTGAAGCCTGTGGCATCTCTACCTTCAAGATGTTTAATGGTCACCGTGGCATCAATCATCCTGTAAAGAACATGGTTACCGGTCATTCGGAGGTTACCTCACAGAACCATGGGTTTTCCATTGGTCTCAAGGATGCCGACAAGTCGGATGTGGTAGAGATTACCCACGTGAATTTGAATGACCATTCTGTAGAAGGCATTCGCGTTAAAAACAAGAAAGCATTCTCTGTTCAATATCATCCAGAATCGGCTCCTGGTCCGGATGATTCAAGATATCTTTTTGATGAGTTTGTTGGCTCGCTTCGTGTGAGTAAACACGCCGGAGTAGAGGCCTGATACATCAATCATGAGCATAAAAAAACGCCGCAGATTTCTGCGGCGTTTTTTTGTTGATGTGTTGATGTTACATGTGAATCACCTCACCATAAGCGGCGGCGGCGGCTTCCATGATGGCTTCCGACATGGTTGGGTGAGGGTGCACCGACTTGATGATTTCGTGTCCGGTGGTTTCCAATTTACGAGCCACCACCACTTCGGCGATCATCTCCGTAACATTGGCACCGATGAGGTGTGCTCCAAGGAATTCACCATACTTGGCATCGAAAATCAATTTTACGAATCCGTCCTTCGCACCAGCGGCACTCGCTTTGCCAGATGCAGAGAAGGGGAATTTACCCACTTTGATTTCGTATCCCGCCTCCTTGGCTGCTTTTTCAGTGTAGCCAACGGACGCGATTTCAGGATTGCAATAGGTGCATCCGGGGATGTTGTTATAGTCGAGTGGCTCGGGATGGTGACCGGCGATTTTCTCTACGCAGATAATGCCTTCGGCGGATGCCACGTGTGCCAATGCCTGACCTTTCACGATATCGCCAATGGCATAGATGCCAGGGATATTGGTTTGATAGTAATCATTGACCACCACACGGCCTTTGTCGGTGATTATGCCAACTTCCTCCAGTCCGAGGTTTTCAATATTGGGTGTGATGCCCACGGCTGATAGCACTGCATCAGCTTCGATCACCACCGGTTCGCCTTTTTTGTTTTTCACATGCACTTTGCATCCACTGCCACTGGTGTCAACGGATTCCACGGTAGATGAAGTCATGACTTCGATTCCTGCCTTTTTGAAGGAGCGCTCGAGCTGCTTGGATACTTCTTCGTCCTCCACAGGAACAATGTTGGGCATGTATTCTACGATGGTCACTTTGGTGCCCATGGCGTTGTAAACGTATGCGAACTCCACACCGATGGCACCCGAACCTACCACCACCAATGACTTGGGTTGGGAGGGGAGCGTCATGGCTTCACGGTATCCAAATACTTTTTTGCCATCTTGCTTGAGATTTGGCAACTCACGGGATCTTGCGCCGGTGGCCAAAATGATGTGTTTGCCTTCGATGGTGCTCACCGAGCCGTCGGCGGCTTTCACTTCCACTTTATTGCCACCCTTCACGCGACCGTGTCCGTTTACGACATCAATCTTGTTTTTCTTCATCAAAAACTGAACGCCTTTGCTCATGCCATCGGCTACGCCACGGCTCCGCGTAATCACCGCCTTGAAATCATGCGATGCGCCATTGACCGTGATGCCATAGTCGGCGGCATGGTTGATGTAATCAAACACCTGGGCGCTTTTGATTAAGGCTTTGGTAGGGATACATCCCCAATTCAAGCAAACACCGCCAAGGTTTTCGCGTTCCACCACAGCGGTCTTCAATCCGAGCTGAGAAGCCCTGATGGCGGCTACATATCCGCCAGGTCCGCTGCCAATAACAATCAAGTCGTAGTTCATGGTTGCAATGGTTAATTTCGTGCAACGAAGATAGGCATTCCGCCTCGGATGCCGAAAGCCCTTGTCCGCCATGCGATACACCTATTCCCTTAAAGAGCCTTTTGAGCGTTTTGCTTGTATTGAATTGGAAATTAATGGTCCGTTTGAGGAAGGAAGGCTTGAGCTGGTGTTGCCCTCATGGCGCCCCGGAAGGTATGAACTGGGCAACTTCGCCAAAAACATTCGTGGGTTTACGCCTTTTGACCAAATGGGCAAGGTTTTGGCATTCAAAAAGATAAGAAAAGACCAGTGGCTGGTGGATTGTCAAGGAGCCTCTAAAGTCACCATCCGTTATGAGTACTATGCCAACCAGCCGGATGCGGGTGCCTGTTTTGTGGACCATGAGCAGTTATACATCAACCCGGTGCATTGTTCGTTCTTCGTTCCTGGAAGGACCCACGAGTCCTGTGAGGTGGTGTTGCAAGTCCCAGCTGATTGGCAGGTGGCCACAGGCCTCACTTGCGTGGATGCTTTTACGTTTAGGGCGCAGGATTTTCATGCGTTGGTGGATTCGCCATTCATCGCTTCTCCGAATTTGCAGCATGGCTGTTACACGTTGGATGGAATCACTTTTCACATCTGGTTCAATGGTGATTGTGATCCCGATTGGAGTCGCATCATTCCCGACTTTGAGCAGTTTACAAAAAAGCAATTGGTGATGATGGGCGGATTCCCCGCTCAGGATTTTCATTTTCTGGTGCAGATGTTGCCTTTCGCATTTTACCATGGTGTAGAGCATTTGAACTCGACGGTGTTGGCGCTTGGTCCGGGACATGCATTGATGGAATCTGGGATGTATGGTGAGTTGATGGGGGTGGCGTCCCATGAGTTGTTTCATTGTTGGAATGTAAAAACCATCCGCCCTACGGAAATGATGCCCTACGATTACACCACAGAGAATTATGCTGAAACGGGATACGTTTACGAGGGAGTCACCACGTATTATGGCGATGTAATTTTGGGCCGAACCGGCTTTTTTTCCGTGGATCAGTTGTTGGGGGAGCTGGGAAAGCGGTTGCAGCGCCACATGGACAATCCCGGCAGGTTCAACCACTCGGTGGCTGCTTCTTCATTCGACACTTGGTTGGATGGTTATGTTCCCGGTGTGCCTGGCCGAAAAGTCTCGATATACGATGAGGGTTCACTCATTGCATGGATGCTTGATTTCATGATCCGCAGTGCCACGGATTCCAATCTTTCATTAGATGATGTGATGCGAATGATGTATGATACATTTGGTAAAAAAGGCATCGGGTATACGGAAGCAGATTTCAAGTCTGTGTGTGAACAGTTTGCGGGTCGCGATTTTGATGGGTTCTTCAACGATGTCATCCATACTGGTGGCACTCTGCTGAACTTGCTTCAAGAGTCCATTTCCTTAGCTGGACTGGTGATTGCGGAGCAGCCATCACCCATACCAACTGAAAATATATTCGGCCTGCGTTTGTCAGGTAACAAGGTGGCATCCACTTTTCCGGGATCACCTGCGGCCATGGCGGGGTTGGTGAAAGATGACGAGATTGTTGCGGTGAATGGGAATAGGGTAGAGGGTGATGTGCAGCAACTTTTTGCTGGTTCCGCTTCATGTGCGTTGGAAGTATCTTCCTTCGGAAAATTACGCACGGTCAATCTGGAGCCAGATGGTAAAGGATGGTATGCAAAGTATCCGATTCAATCCTTGCATCAGTTAACTGCATCACAGTTACGGTTCAGGGCATCATGGCTTGGCCAATGATGGGGTCAGGGAATCAAAACGGTAACAGAAATTTCCACCCGTGCATTTTTGGGTAGTCCAGCTACGGCTACTGTTTCTCTCGCGGGGAATTGATGGGTGAAATAACCGCCATACACTTCATTGACGGCTCCGAAATCATCCATGGTACGCAAGAAAATGGTGGTTTTGATGATGTGTTCGAATCCGGTTCCGGCTTCATGCAGCAGTGCTCCGATATTGCGCATCACTTGATGGGCTTCATCGGCAACGGTTCCATCCACCATGTTGCCTGTGAGTGGATCCAAGGCAATCATACCCGAGCAAAACAAAAGGTTGCCGGCCCTTACGGCTTGGCTATAGGGGCCGATAGGTGCAGGGGCGGAAGCGGATTGTATGATGGTTTTCATGAGTTTTTTCTTCAAATTTAATCTTAATTATCCAATCGTAATTCGTCTGTTAAAAGTGAACTTTTAGTTTGCCCCCTTCACAATAGGTATTTTCTAATTCACCAATTTGGAACACGGATTCAACAGATCCAGCGGATTTGAGCTGAGCTAATTTGTTATTGAAAATGAATCCGCGACCATTCGCAAAATCCGTACCATCCGTGTTCTCTATTGGATTACTAAGCTCTGTTTAATCACTATCCTAAATTCGCTTATCTTTGTAATGAAAGCAAGGACGTCTTGTCGCCTCATGGTCAAACATGGGGAGGAAAGTCCGGACAACGCAGAGCACCGCACTTCCTACCGGGAAGGTCTTGGTTTGGAAACGAACTGGGAACAGAAAGTGCCGCAGAAAACAATACCG
>JBMTLM010000032.1:0-11522 GCA_049431185.1 Bacteroidia bacterium
CCGCACTGCCCGAGTTGAACACGGATTTTTCAGAAGCAACATTTTCACGTTGTTGGTACTTGTACCCCAGCGTAACTCGAAAATCGACGTTGGGCTGAATGGAAAAACGGGGCTCAGCAGACAACGACTCGATCCGGTAATCCCGTGTTTTGAAAAACTCCGACTCGTTGGCCTTTATTCCTGATTCAGCGGTCAACAGCACACCATATACCGAAGTGATGTTCCACCGTGCGTTCATTGAATGATTCTCGGTTCTTCGCGATTCATATCCATTGGAAAGAATGGATTTGTTACGGTTATCCGAACGCGTCAGGTCCATGCTGAAAACAGTGCTGTTTCTGTTGAAGAAAAGTGTGCTCCTGAAGGTCCTGGCAGTGGCTACCAATACCGAATCATCAATGTTGGCATCAAAGGGGAAAAGCGCTTTGAAGACGTCTTCGATTACCAACCTGTTTTCTGCCCTGTATGACGTTTGATTGGCAAATCGACTGATGAACTTTCCCTTGCCGGGTTTTTTCGCATACCATGCGGCAGGATTCAGTGACATTGAATGGCTGAACTGATTGTTGCGGGTGCGCACATATTCATTGGTCGGCAAAAATATTTTCACATAGTTGGCTTGGTCAGCAAAGGCGGCCACTTCAAATTCATCCAGATCCTTGACCCCATTACCATTGTAATCGCCTGCATAAGTGTAAACGCCCGTTCCTGGAGCCACTTCTAAAAACGCATATTCCTTCTTGAGCTCTTGACCCGAACCTGCTTCATAAAACGTATTCATTACAAATCCCCCTTGGAAAAATGTGCCGTTGTAATCCACCCGTGTTAAGAAGGTCTCTTCGGGAGCCTGTACGGCCAGTGCCGAATCAAGGATCATTAAATTTCGATACATGGTGGATACCGATAATCTGTTCCCTTTGGAACCGTAAAAATCCATTCGGCCCGTAAGCTCATCCGCGGTGGTGGCTTCCTTGAGGATGTCGGAATAGGCCAATCGATCATTTCTCCTCGACACATCCCATGAATAGCGGAACCATCCCGAATCCGGAGATGCCATTGAAAATTTGAAAACATCAAATGCCCGACTGACCGGCAATAATGTATCGCCAACGCCCGCATATTGCAAATTCCGCTCCTGCTCGTATCGTACCCCGGCATTGAGCCGGCCGATCTTGCGATTAATCTGGCTATTGGACCGCAGAAACGATGTTGACCGCGTTCTGCTGTTGCTGAACAACCAACTGGCATCGGAGCTGATGACATATTTCCCCTCCGTCCAACGAACATCAACCATGTTCATGTAACCGGCATAGCCATCGGCCCCTTGAAAGGTGCGAAAGCGGTATCCCATCGACTTTTTGGGTTGTATGAATCGAAGTCCTCCGCTGATGGCCAATTCATCTGATGGATTGGTCGTTGGAGACAGGTTCCAGTCACGTGAAAACTCAACGCTCCTGTATTGCTCCAGCGGCTTGAAGCGTGCGTTCACATGCTCAAAACGGAAATCCGACTGTAACCGCCAACCGTTTACCGTATCGCGGGAGATGGGAACCGTTTGCTCCACACCACCAGCAATGGCCAATCCGGTATCATCGGCCTTGTCCAATTTGGAAAACAGGTTGATGTCGTTTCGAGACATCGCGCCTTCGACATAAACCTTGCCCCGCCGGGTTTTGTAGTCGGCACCAAAAGTGAACAACTGCTGTTTCTTGGGTGAAACCAAAACACTAACCGGCTCATAGGAACCCTGAGGGATTCCGTTGATGGGTTCGATCCACGTAAAAACACGTCCGTTGGCGCTGGAGGCGATCGGCTCGTAGTTGCCGCGGTTGCGCCCCACCACTGAAAAACCGAGCCGATAGCGGGCCTTGGTGGAGTCGGTTGAGTACCGGTAAAAGACGTAGCCGGCTGAATCGATTTTCTCATACAAAACCTCGCTGGTGTTGAACGCAACGCTGTCGATACTGGGTGCCACGGCATTGAAAATGCTATCCCCCACAGCCGCCAATATGGATTTCTGTTCGTTATCCAGATCCTGCAATAGCGGTTGGTTTTTGGAGTCCTGTTCTGAAAAAATGTTGGCCTTCACTTTCCACCGCCGGTCTTCATACTCCTGATTGATGAAAAACATGGTGCGCGCATAATTCTTATCTGAGTACTGAAACTCCACAACGATGCGCTTGTCCTTGGTAATTGGTTGGTTCGGGGTAAATCTGATTTCGGCCGTGTTGTAATCAATGACGTAATCATTCGATTCCCCTCTTACGAGCAACTTCCCATCAATGAAGACCTTTTCGGATCCGGACAGGATGATGATGAAAGGTTCATTATCACTGCCTGTTAACTTGTAAGGACCTTGGTTGCCTTCCAATCCATCAAATGGCTTTCTGGCATATTTCCCTTTGGATATGGCTCCACTTACCGATGTCCGCATCACCGACTTGTTGTCGAGTCCCGATGCATACTCGGATGTGATTATGCCGCCTTGGGCCTTCTTAAACATGTTCATGAAGTAGCTGTCGGGACGGCGCAGCTCGAAATCGCCTGCGATGAGTTTGCTTTTGTTTTTAGAAAGTTGGATGAAAACCTTGTCAAAATCCTGGATCTGCTGGGTGTTGCCTTCCGGCTGTACCGGGATGTTATTATCGGTTATGGCGGCTAACACATCGATATCATCGCCGATCTTGCCCGACATTTGTAAATTGAACGCCGAGCTTACCACCGCATCCTGATTGTTGCCGAAACTGATTCCTCTGGCAATGTTACCGCTTCGTTGCAAGCCCTCCGCCTTAAACGGATCCTCTCGAGTCTCGGGCCCCTGGTAGGAAAAGGGGTTGTAAGCCCCGCCAAAGGATTTTTCGATCACCCCTCGATCACGGTTGTACCAGTTACGGGTCAATAAAATCGGGAAAACACGATAAACCACCTCCACCGAATCGGGTAGTTTTGATTGCGTGCGGAAAAATTTCAGTGTGGCAGCCGCATGATCCATAAGGAAAGCCGTAGAGTCTACAATTGAATTCCCACCCAACCACACCAAACGAACCGAACCGGGCACCACGCTGAGCGTATCGAATACCACGCTGTCTGAGGCAGTGGAAAGGACTTTACGGCGCTCCGTGAAAGTTTGACCGTAGGCGTGGTTGGAAGGCAATGCCAACCATGCGCATAAGATCAATTTAAATATGTTGCTTAGAGGATAACGCACGCTTAGGGACCGTGAGGTAATAACAATCATGGCAAACATATGATTGTCTGCGTGTGAAAATAATCAAAAGCGGCGGCCTCAACACCATCCACCCATGCCGCTCACATGCCGCACCAAGGTGCGTTTGGCCAAGGGCAGCAATGTTTCCTGAAGGGGAAATGGCATGTCGCACTCCACGGCGAAGGTGGCAGGATTGGGAAGTTCGCGTCGATACCGAATCAATTCCGACTTGATCGACTCGTACGTTTGAAACGGGGTATGTGTGATGGCACACACGTAATGGGTGTGAATCCCCCGGTAGCGGTCATCCGGGCCCTCAAATACGGTGATATGGTATTCATAAACGAGCGTATCGGAAGATTCAGCGTTTTTGAGCAGCAGATACCCCTCCGCATTTTGCAAGGGGACAATCCCTACGGAAGTGATGCTGAGATGAGATTCGATGAATTCATAAACTTCCTTACCCTCCCGGATGTATTTTTCAAACTGGGGGATGGAGAAGTTGATGATCTGTTCCACCTCCTCCATGACCTCGTCATCAGCCACCAACTTTTCATAAACCAATCGCAATTGGTTGAGATCCGACCCCCTTAACTGTTCGGGAAATTGTTCGGACAGCAGCTTCTTGCTATCCCTGATAGAAACTGCATTGCGGTAATGCCGAATCAAATCAGCCAAGGAAGGATATAGTTTAGCTGCATTAAAATGCTCGCTTACTTCCTTTAAATATCCCAATAAAAGATACTTTTTGTATTCAAAATCAATGTGTTTCTCGGTTACCCAATGCGTGCTTAAGTTGGCCATTTGAATGCAATTTGGTGAGGTCTGAATCTACATGAATACGTATTCCACATAAAACGGTTTCCTAATAACGAGCCATATTTTACAAATAGTGTGCTGTTGAAAAGTGTGAATATGAATCAACCGTGAACATGACACAATTACGGAACTTGGTATCCGTTAATAAACAACGAAAAATGAAAGCTCCAAGAATATACATGATCCTGGTTTTGGTTGCGTTGGTTTCCTCCTGCGTTCCATCCAGGATGTTTGATGAAATGAAGACCAGCAAATTGCGATGCGACGAGGAAAATACCAAGTTAAAAGCCGATTTGTTGGCTGCCAATACCCGTATCAGCGAGTTGGATACGAGACTCAGCGAACTTGACCAGCAAAACCGGTATTTGCGCAATGACACCACCTCCATGGGAGAAGGTACGCGCAGGCTGACTAAACTCTACAATGAATTGTCAGACTCCTATGATAAGCTTTCGAAGAACAACGAAAAAATGCTGGCTTCGGGACAAAGTGAAAACCGAAAACTCATCAGCCAGCTCAACGAAACACAAGAGGAGCTGCAGCGCAAAGAAGATGCCTTGGCTGCACGGGAACGCGAGCTGAACGAAACTTCAGCACAACTGAAACTAAGAGAAGCCAGGGTGGCCGAGTTGCAAAAAATCCTCGACAGCAAGGATAGCGCAGTGAAGGCTCTGAAAGAAACAGTCAGCAAGGCTTTGCTGGGTTTCGAAGGTCAAGGCTTGACCGTGGAACAAAAGAACGGTAAGGTTTATGTTTCACTGGAAGAGCGATTACTGTTCGCATCCGGATCCACCGTAGTGGACCCCAAAGGCGAAGAGGCGCTGAAACAACTGGGGGACGTATTGGCTAAAAACACGGAAATCAATGTGCTTATTGAGGGACACACCGACAATGTGCCGATCAAAGGAGGTGCCATCAAAGACAATTGGGACCTGAGTGTGCTCAGAGCAACCTCTGTGGTAAGGATATTGGAACAGAACAAGGGTGTGACACCTGTGCGCCTCACGCCTGCGGGACGCGGAGAGTTCATGCCGATCGATAAAGCCAACAACGCCGATGCGCGCAAGAAAAACCGCCGTATCGAGGTGATCCTTACACCCAAATTGGATGAGCTCTTCCAAGTTTTGGAAAGCAATTAAAGTTGAAGCTGAATGGCAGGTCCTTCATCCCCTTCTAAAAATTGACCGGTTGGCGCTGCTTTAGCCTATCATCATGAATGCCAATCTCACAGCTTTCTTGAATATAATAGGCTGCCTCATTGCTTTTGTATTGTTGCCCTTTTCTGCATGGTCACAGCAGGCAGATGGTGAAATCAAAAAGCAGGTGTCGGCACAAAGAATTTCCGTTGCCCCGAAGATTGATGGTGCTGCCAGTGATTTGGTATGGGATCAAGTCCCGTTGATAACAGACTTTATCCAGTACAGTCCCGATCATGGCGATACCATACGGCAGCGTTCCACCGTGCGCATTGCCTATGATGACCAGGCCTTGTATGTGATGGCTCAATTATGGGACACGGCACCTGATTCCATCTTAAAACAGTTCGGCGCACGGGATAATTTTGGTGTCAATGCCGATTTATTCAAGATAGCCATCGACCCCTATGGGAAACACCAGGTCAGTTATGAATTCGGTGTTACCGCAGCAGGCGTTCAGTTTGACCAAAAATTATATGACCTGACTTTTGACGCAGTCTGGGAGAGTGCCGTGCGAATAGATGATCAAGGATGGTATGCCGAGTTCAAGATCCCTTACAGTGCATTCCGCTTTCCTTCCATGGATGATCAGCGATGGTCGCTACAATTGAATCGTTCCATACGGAGGTACCGTGAATTGGATAGCTGGTCGCTGGTTCCTCTGGAAGCAGATAACCCGTTGGTGTATTGGGGGCACCTTACGGACCTAAAAAACATCGATCCGCCGTTGCGGCTCTCTCTGACCCCCTATGTGTCCACCTATGCGGAATCTGTTCCTTTTGTAAAGGACGCGCAAGGTAACATCGATTACCAAAGAGGATTTTCCTACAACGCCGGCGCCGATTTGAAATATGGCATCGATGAACGATTCACCATCGATGTGTCGTTACTTCCGGATTTCGGACAAGTGCAATCCGACAGAAAAATCAAGAACCTAAGCTACCAAGAAGATGTTTACGACGAAAATCGAACCTTTTTTAAGGAGGGTGCCGATCTTTTTGATCGCAACAATCTTTTTTACTCGAGGCGCATTGGTAAGACGCCTTCAGGATATTTTTCCGTGGAGAATTCCTTGGCGGAAGGGGAAGCGTTGGTGGAAAACCCCTCCGTGGTTAAGCTGTTGAACGCCCTTCGATTTTCCGGACGTACGGGGAACGGGCTAGGTATTGGCGTCTTCAACGCAGTTACCGACAACATGTATGCCGTGGCTCAAAATGCCGACGGCGTAAAAAGGGAAATACTGACAGAGCCGCTCACCAATTATAGCGCTTTCGTACTAGACCAGGATTTGAAAAACAACTCTGAAGTATACTTGTACAACACGAATGTGTTGAGGGAAGGTGGCTTTTCAGACGCCAATGTAACCAATGCGGGCTTTTACAGAAGCAACAAGAAAAAAACATGGGGGATCGGATTCGATGGCGGTGTCAGCCACCGCACGAACCGGCCTACGACGGATGGGGTACTCGCCAACGAAACGGGATATGCTTACCGCGGATATATCGAAAAACTCAGCGGCGCCTTCAACTTCCGTTATGAACATCTCGCTTTTGATGAACGGTATCAGTCGAGCGACTTGGGGTTTCAAACCCTGAACGATGCAGCCTATAACGAATTCGAGGTAACCTATAACCTCTATGAGCCAAAGGGGCCAATACGAAGCAGCTATAATGAGTTTGATTACAAGTTGAACACGCGCTACGGGAGTGGCACCATCATCAACAATGAAATTTCCGTTAGCTCATTCACCACCCTGCTCAATTACCTTACCCTGTTTGCAGGGTTTGACTTCACTCCTGGTGATTTTTATAACTATTACGAGCCGCGGGTGCCGGGAAGATTCCAGAAGGGATTCAAATATTGGTCGGCGAACGGTGGATTCAGTACTGATTACCGGAAAACCTTGGCCGTAGACCAGCGACTATACTTGTTCAGCAAAACGGAAATGTATGCGGGCACGGGCTACTATTTGAACACCAACTTCCGTCTTAGGTTGTCGGACCGAACCAATTTGAAACTTACGATTACTCTGGATAATGCCCCGTTTGATGTTGGATTCAGTGACATCGATGACGCCGGCAATATCATCTACGGCATTCGCGACCTTACCACCAACACCGTCCAATTGACGGGCTCCTATTCCTTCAGCAAAGACATGATCCTGACATTGAATGCCCGACATTACCGTTCGTTTGCGGAACACAGCGGGTATGCAACACTGCTGAATGATGGTTCTTTGGCGTCGAACACCGGCTATTCAAAAAACAACAATTTCGACTATAACATCTTCAACGTCGACTTGGCCTTCAGTTGGATGTTTGCCCCCGGCAGCACCTTGTCGATTGTTTACAAGAACATCATCGAAAACGAGTTAAACTCCCTTTCGGTTTTCAGACCCTATGGCACCAACCTGGAGCGTTTAATGAATGAGCCGCAAACCAACAGCTTGTCGTTGAAAATGGTTTATTATATCGATTATCAAAATATTTTCAGAAAAAATTAGTTGATGATGCATATCAGCTGAATCATTGCCATGGTTATTTACTTTTAACGCCGCAAAACGCTATTAACGTCATGAAATCAAACGCCTCCGCCATCATCATCGGCCTTTCCATCATTCTGACCGCTATGGTCCTCGGCAATGCCGTGAAAGACCGGAACAAGTCATCCAACACCATTGCGGTTACGGGTTTGGGAACCAAGGATTTCGTTTCTGACCTGATTGTTTGGAGTGGCAGCTTTAGCAAGAGAAACTTCATCTTGAAAGATGCCTATGCGGATTTGGATCGCGACCGCGCCACCATCATGGCCTACTTGAAAAAGAAAGGCATTCCGGCATCGGCCATCGTGTTTTCTGCCGTGGGAATCAACAAGGAGTTTCAAACCATTTATGATTCCGAAATGAATGTGAAAGAGCAGCGGTTCGCCGGTTATTTACTGGATCAGACCGTCACCATTGAATCCAAGGAGGTCGACAAAATCGAAGGCGTATCGAGGGAGGTGAGCGAGTTGATCAACTCCGGAGTGGAATTCGTCTCCCAAAACCCGGAATATTACTACACCAAGCTGTCCGAGTTAAAAATTGAAATGATTGCGCAGGCAACCAAGGATGCCCATGAGCGGGCCACTAAGATTGCCGATAACGCAAACAGCGGTGTCGGATCCTTGAAAAATGCCAACATGGGGGTGTTTCAAATCGTGGCACAAAATTCCTCTGAGGATTTTTCATGGGGTGGATCTTTTAACACCACCTCCAAACGCAAAACGGCGAACATCACCGTGAAGCTGGAGTATGAAGTGGATTGAAGTGAATACGGTAGGCCGTAGGCGGCATGCCTTGAGCCAACTCCGGCCTGAATGAATCGAAGGGTGGCATTAGGCAGCGTCTTTTCACTAATAACTTGTCACTTGTCACCCCTCGACACGCTCAGGGCGGAGCCGATCACTAAAATCCTACACCAAAGTGATGTCAAACTGTACCAAGTCTACAAATTCCTGAACGCGGTTTTCAAGTTCTTCTTCTGAAATTTCCAACAGCCTTTCGGTTCCGAATTTCTCGACGCAAAAAGAGGCCATGGCCGAGCCGAAAATAATGGCGCGCTTCATGTTGTCGAAAGAGATGTCGCGTGTGCGCGCCAGATGTCCGATGAATCCGCCGGCGAAGGTGTCACCTGCACCTGTGGGATCAAAAACATCTTCCAAGGGCAGCGCGGGTGCGAAAAAGACCTGTTCGCTATTGAAGAGCAAGGCGCCGTGTTCGCCTTTTTTGATGATGAGGTACTTAGGGCCCATGGCAAGGATTTTCTGTGCCGCTTTGACCAGTGAATATTCTCCAGAAAGTTGACGTGCCTCCGCATCATTGATGGTCAATACGTCAGTGCGAGCAATCATTTTCATCAAGTCATCCATGGCGGTTTCCATCCAGAAGTTCATGGTGTCCATCACCACCAACTTAGGTCTTTCCTTTAATCGGTCCAAGACTTTCATTTGAAGGGATGGCATGAGGTTACCTAACATCAGGAATTCGCAATCCTGGTAAGCATCGGGAATGATGGGATCAAAAGACAGGATCACATTGAGCTCGGTGGCCAAGGTGTCGCGTGTGTTCATGTCGTTGTGATAGCGCCCTGACCAAAAGAAGGATTTTTGACCTTGCAACACTTGAAGACCTTCGGTTCGGATTCCGCGGTTGTTGAACTCACGAATGGTTTGGACGGGAAAATCATCCCCGACCACCGAAACAAGGTTGATGTTATCGGTGAAAAACGAGGCGGAAAGGCCGGCATAGGTAGCGGCTCCTCCAATGATTTTGTCTGTTTTACCAAAAGGGGTTTCGATGGCATCGAAGGCAACGGTTCCGACTACGAGAAGGCTCATTTGTTAGGTTTTGAGAAGGCCAAATATACGGCAAAGTAACATGATGGCCACCACAAATTATCGACATCATGACTTACATCATGTGGTGTACATGAACCGTGGCCGAATTTCGTTGACATCCCAACCAAATCACCATGAAGAACCTTAATCATCAGGAAAAAACCGTGCCCCAAGGTGTCAACCAATACATTCAGACCCATTTTCAGGACGACTTCCTTACCGATATCCGCCCTGTTGAAGATGCTCATGGAACATGTTTCTGGTATGTGGATATCACTCACAATGGCTCCGTATACCACCTCCGCTTCAGCCATGACGGCTTTTTGATCGACAAAGACATTGAGACCATTTCCTATCCGGGTGATGATGTCGAGGTTGGAGATGGGGATTGAACCATTTAAACAGACCATAGCGCGCATACTGAAAATGTTAAATCCCCTGGTTGCCTAAAGAGTACTAAGGGCGAATAGCCGCTACTTGAAAAAACGCATTTGAACGACCATCTGACCTGGTTTAAGGTGAATTTGTTGTGACGGAAGGGTCCTTTAAAATAGGCATTTAACGCAATATTGATTAAATTGGCGCATGCTGTTATCCACGGTAAACGACGCCACATCCATACAACGCATCAAGGATGGAGACGAAAAGGCTTTTCATGAACTTTATCGCCTGCATCGAGACTCGTTTTTGGATTGGGTGAGCTTTTCCTATTCCATTTCCAAGGAAGATTCAAAAGATATCTACCAAGAGGCTTTTTTAATCCTTTGGAGAAACATTCATGAGGGCCGGCTAACAGAATTGTCCTCTTCCATTAAAACATATATCTACTCTGTAGGTAAGCATCTAGCAATTAATTTCATAAAAAAACACGGACGCACGGTTACTTCCGAACCCATTGAATTGATTAATCTGTCATACCATCCATTTGAAATGTCAGAGGATCGCGAACACAACCGGAAGTTGATTGAGGAAAACCTATCCAAACTTGCTGAAAAGGACCGAAAAATCCTAGAGCTGTATTATATGGATGGTAAGGATATGAAAACCATTGCCAAAGAAATGGGATATAAGAATGCAGATGTGGCCAAAAAGAAAAAATATGAAGTCTTCAAAAAGCTGGCGACGATGGTTAAGAGTGGCTTGAAAACCCTAATGCTAGTTTAAAAAAATGGAAAACAGTCAAAACATTGAATTGTTCGAATCTTACCTGGAAAACCGCCTAAGTTCTGAGGAAAAGTCATCTTTTGAAGTAAGACTGTTAATGGATCCTGATTTTTATGAGGATTTTTCAAATTATCGCAAAATCGCTAACGGACTTCGGGACTTGGGCACCGAAAAGGTTCGCCTCAGGCTTCGTATGTTCGACAAGGAATTGGATAGCGCCAAGAAAAACCCTACCGGTTCGTTTTGGATATGGTCTACACTCGGCGTTGCGGCCATTTTGTGCATCGTCTTCTTGACTAGATATCAGGGGGAGTCCGATCTCATTTCGGTTCCACCTGATGAAGGCCTACCCGTTTCGATGGGCTCACTGCATGGCGATCTGGGATTTGAAAACGCCATGCAACTTTTCAAAAGCGGAGATTTCAGTGGGGCTTTAACGGGTTTCCGATTGATTCAGAACGATATTCCGAACAATGATACACTGCTTTATTATGCCGGTTTTTCGGAAATGATGTTGCTTAACTATGAAAATGCCATCAATGATTTTAATAAGGTCTTATTTGACGGATCCTCAGATTATTTATTGAAGTCCCGCTACTATTTGGCGTTTTGTTATTATCAGAGTTCCATGTTAACTGAGGCTCGAAAAGCATTGCAACCACTCGTTTCGGACCCTAAAAATCCGTTCCCAAGTGAAACGGAACGTTTCATGCAAGTCCTTGATGAAAGGGAAAAATAGACGCCTGTTTTTTTTGTTT
>JBMTLM010000033.1:0-11473 GCA_049431185.1 Bacteroidia bacterium
CAAGTAGTTTTCACTGAATGTTCCGTTCGCATCGTTTGATCGCAGCAAAATTTGTCTTGCAAAGCTTGCAACCGAAATCTTCAATTCAATGGAACCATCGCTCAATGTCATTTGCTCCACCTTGGTCATCGGGTCTTTGAGTTGCAAGTGCTTTGGTTGCACAAAAAAGCCAAGGCTCTCTGTTACATCTTGGGCTTGCGAAATCACTTTTGCTACCCAAACCACCTGGCTGGAATCAAAACCCTTGAGCAAAGCGTCGATTTCCAAATTGAAAATTTCCACTGAACGGAACGTGTTGCAAAAAAACGTATCCGTGATTTCCTTGAGTATATTGCCATTGAAATCTTTCACCTGTAAAACCCATTGCAGTGTGGAACCGTTGGTGATATGGCGTTGGAATTGGCCTTTCAAACGATTGCCGTTGATATTTACCGATAGGAGCGACTCGCCATATAGACGCCTCAATGCATGATGAGCAGCTTTCCATTGACCATCGGCTTCGATGGTACTCCAGGAAGCACCATCCCATACATCATTGAGTTGCCAATACAACGTACCCATGCATTTGGGAATACCCATTCGATGACTTTCTATAGCCAAGGTCATGGCATCTGCCTGATGCAGTTGCGACAAATAACAAAACGCCTCGGTTGATTGGATTGACCCGTACCGATCCTCGATATATTTCAAAAGCAAGCGGTTTCCCTTGTAACTTTTTTGAATGTTGTCGAGTAATGGATCATCCATTCGAATTTCCCTGCCGCCATTCACAGCTATCAATTTTTCATGGCTTGGAAGGGATTGCATACCATATTCCGACATGAACCTCGGAACATTCACTCGGAAAGAGTCAATGGGTTCTTCGCCATGCCATACGCCCCAATAGTGCATGTTGAGGTGATTGAAGTTCTGTTGTTTCCCCCAATTGCTCAATGGAGAAGTATGCACGTAGGATTTACCGGGATCGAATTGCTGAACGATGCCGGGCAATAACTGCTGGAATATTTTTTGATATCCCGTAATGATGGCCGTAGAGTCGGTGGCGTTGATTCCATACTGCTTTTGCCAACCCCAGTTTTTCCATGCCACATCCGACTCATTGTTGCCGCACCATAGTATGACCGAAGGATGGTTGGCAAGCCGTTTGACTTGATATAGAGCCTCCTCTTTAACGCTCTGCATGAACAATGAATCTGAAGGATACATGGCACAGGCAAACATGAAATCCTGCCACACGAGCAAGCCTAAAGAATCACACAGGTGGTAAAACCTATCCGACTCATAGACTCCTCCACCCCAAACCCGAAGCATGTTCATTCCTACAGATGCAGCATCCTTCAACAAACGGGTTCGGTCATCATCCTTCACGGATCCGGGCATCAGGCCTTGAGGAACATAGTTAGCCCCTTGCATGAAAACAGGCTTGTCATTCACTACAAAATAAAAGGAGGTCCCCATGCTGTCAGCTTCCATGACCAAACGACTCGTCCTGATTCCGGTTTGAACCGAGCTCGAATCCACTAGAAATCCATCGGCGTAAGCCAACACATCGAATGTGTACAGATGCTGTTCTCCCATGCCATTAGGCCACCACAACTTCGGTTGCAGCACCCTAAAGGAAACTTCGAGCGAGGTGTCGCGTCCATTGGTTTGGAATTCCTTGAAGGCACCATGGACCTTTAACACCACTTTTGATTGCGATGTAGATACCTGCAAGTCTACTCTGGCATTCATCCAAGCCACGGAGTCATTGATTTCCTTCACAGAAACGTGTGTGTTTGTGATGCGAATTCCGTCATATACTTCCAATCGCATAGGTCTCCAAATACCCGTGGTTAGCAATCGCGGCGACCAATCCCATCCGAACTGAAAGGGCGCTTTTCGTACAAACGGTGAAATCGCCGGCTGAACCGGATCGCCAGAGGGTAACTTGTAAGGATATGATTGTAGTTCCTGCAGCCCTTTGTCCTCCACCGGATGAAAGTCGATTCGCAAATTATTCTCGCCTTCCTTCAAAAACGGCCTTGCGGCGATGCGCCATTCCCGGAACATGTTGTTTGCATACAAAACCGATGAATCATTGATGTAAACGCATGCGTAGGTATCGAGTCCGTCAAAAACAATATCGACGTTGGTGTATCGTAAGATCTCTTTGGTGACAGGAATGGTTGTGGAGTAACACCAGGTAGATTGCGTGGATTGCATCCATTTCCCATACAGTACAGAGTCCAATGGCAGGGTCGTATCTTTTTGAAGCTGCAGCAAAATGTCCTGTTGTACGTGACCGGGCACTGAGGCGTTTTGAATCGCCATGGGTGTTTCTTTTTCCGTATCACCGTTGAACACGGTCCATTGATAAGTGCCGGGAATTCGTTTTACGGGTTTGATCACAGCCGAACTGCATCCAGCCAGAAAAAAAACAAGCGGTAAGACGTATTTAAAACTGTTGAACCGCATCTAAGATTGCATTGAACTTCTGCTCGTCAAACAACTCCAAAGCATATTCATCCCCTTGATTGGATCCGATGGATTGCAATTCGCGGTTAAAATATTTCATGGAGCCGAAGGCGCTTTTCTTGCAGGTAAAATGCAAGGCATTGACCCCTATGGATGCCAACCGTGCGGCATTGGAGGGAGAGACACCTGATCCGGCCATGATTTCCATATCGGATTTGTTTCTGATCACCAATTGTCTGATGACCTCAATACCTTCCACTGCGGTTTGTCTTCTGCCTGATGTCAACAGGACATTGAAACCCAATTCCTGCAAGTCGATGAATGACTTGTATGGGTCTGCTGACATATCGAACGCCCGATGGAAAACCTTTTTCATTGGTCCGGCTGCTTCGATGAGTTTGGTACACCGTTCCCTGTCGATCATCCCATCCGCATCAAGGATTCCAAACACAACGCCCTCCACACCCATTCTTAAAGCCACTTTCACATCCGCCATCATGGTTTCAAATTCTTCGTCGGAATACATAAAATCACCAGCGCGGGGACGGATCATCACATGAACCGGTATGTTCACGTGCTTGCAAATCATCTCCAATGTCCCATAACTGGGCGTGAGGCCGCCTTGGGCGAGGGATGCACACAACTCCAAACGGGTGGCACCAGCCTTTTCGGCCGCCATACTCATTTGAACACCTTCCGTACAAACCTCCAGTATCATGTTGTTTTATTTGGGAAGTGCGTGATTGAATAACATGTTGATGGCATCCACGATGGCCAATTCCGCTTCATCATATGGCTTGCGTGCACTTTCAATGATCTTTCCTCCCTGAAGGGTCCATTCGTCGGTGATCACTTGACGTCTGTCCATAAAATCCAAACATTCGATGCCTAACTTGGAAACGGCCACCAATTGTTCAGACATCTTCACCCAGTTGCTTAATGCGGGTACACCTTGGGCCGTAAGGACCAGCGCTTCATGGTTGGCTATCCATGATTGCAGCATGGATGAAATTTCCGACTTGACGGATTGGTCGCGCTTCATGACCAGTTGTTCACATAACAACCGAAACTTACGGGCGACGGCTGCATCCGGAACGGCGATATCAGGAAGCCGTGAGAATGGAAGATCGGTACTGTAAGCAACGCCTTGTGCGTGCCGTTTGTATTCTTTCAAGGGTTCTGCCACTTCCACCAATTGAGCCAACGGATGAATGTTCTCGCCTGGAGCCAATCGGCGAAGCATCATATCGCGGTTGCGGAGATGCATCAATCCCACTTCCTCTAACCGGATACTGATAGTTTCCAGACGGCGGTACATGTCAAGGGCATTATTGACTGACGCTTCAGACCATAAGCGTTCGGCGATGGCCGCTGTTCGAGGCCATATTCTCGAATCAATGGTTTCGGGCGTGACGAGCTCCGCCCACATGGTGGCCTCTCCTCCCAGCACCCGCTTTTCCTGCTCCGGAGTTAGTCCTAAGCTTTCCGGAAGCGGATCGTTGGCATAGTGTTGCCAGGTGGGTTGCGACAAATCAATGTAGTAACCGTTCGAAAGGATCACGTCATAACCTTTGGTTGCGGCATCCTTCAGGCCCTCCTTGCCCCTCCAGGATTGAATGACCGCTCCGGATGGAAGTCCGGGTTGTAAAATTTCATCCCATCCGATGGTTTTTTTACCATGTTTTTTGAGGATGGCCATCACCTTGGTGTTGAAATAATTTTGTAATGCATGGTTGTCCTTGAGGCCGTGCTTACGCATGAACGCCTGGATTTGCTCATTCTTGTCCCACTGCTTTCCGTTGTTTTCATCGCCACCGATATGCAAATAAGGATCTGGAAAGAGTTGAGCCATTTCACCAAGAAACTTATCAAGTAATTTGTAGGTGCTCTTCTTGGTCGGATTGATGGTAGGGTCAAAGACACCGAATTTTCTTTCAATCGCATGGGGACCCGGTCCGGATGCAAGCTCGGGGTGGCCCGGCATCCAGCTGCTCGCATGCCCAGGCATATCAAATTCGGGAACCACGCGGATGCCACGATCAGCCGCATAGGAGATGATTTCCCGCATTTGATCCTGCGTGTAATAGTTGCCGTTGGAGCCCATTTGATGCAACCTCGGGAACTTTTTGCTTTCTATCCGGAACCCCTGGTCTTCGGTGAGGTGCAAGTGCAGCACATTCATTTTCATCATGCACATGCCATCGATGTTGCGCTTAATAACTTCAACGGGTGACCAATGGCGGCAAACATCAATGAGCAAACCCCTCCATGGAAAACGAGGCCGATCCTTGATGTGTACCCCTGGTAAAAAGTACCCTTCACTATCTGAAGCAATCAGTTGTAAAAACGTTTCCAATGCATACAACACGCCAAGGTCGGTAGGAGCCGTGATGGAAACCAGGTCGCCCGTCACTTTAAGTTCATATGATTCGTCTTCGCCGGGAACAAGGTTGCCTACTCGGCTATAGGAGATATGGAGACTCACCCCTTTGATCACTCCGGGTTTTTCTACAGGATCAACCCGTGTCATTAGATGGGTACGATCATTCAAACGACGCAGAAATCGCAACACTGACTTATGTGCCCGTGTATCGGCACGATCCGACAATACCACATGAAAATTCGCATCCAGGTTGAATCGTTGGCTACCCCATGAAACCTCCTTGGGCACGGGCATTAGATGTGGCGATGCCGATTGCCCATGGGCCATCCACAACATAAAGTGGCACCACAAAAAAAGAAAGATTCGCTTCCACATGATTCAGATATTTGATGCTGCGCCAAATTATAAAATAGCTCCCATGATACAGCCATAAAAGCAAAAAAGGGGGCTATATGCCCCCCTGGTTAAGGTCCGCTTGTAAAATCAAGCCACTTCGATTTCGCGGGCCTTGGATACGGTTACCGCTTTTTTGGCAACCGTTAAGCGCAGCATGCCGTCTTCGTATTTTGCGGCTAAGCCTTCCTCCTTGGTGTTTTCAGGCAAGGTGAATGAACGGCTAAACGAGCTATAATAGTACTCCTGACGGGTGTAGTTCTTTTGCTCATCCTTCTTTTCTTCCTTGCGCTCGGCGGAAATGGTTAAAACGCCGTTTTCAATTTCAATCTTGAAGTCGTCTTTTTTCATGCCGGGTGCGGCTAATTCAATCTCATAGTTCTTATCGTTTTCCACGATATTGACTGCAGGATAGGATTCGCCATCAAACATCCCGTTGAGGGATACGCGGTCGTTGAAGAATTCGTTGATGAATGGACGGAAGGAGAAATAACCTCCTGGGGTTCTTTTGATCAGTGCCATGGTTTTTTGTTTTAATTGGTTAGAATAATTTTTGTTGGTGTCCTTTGACCCTTCAAAACTAGTTCCAATGGCCAAGCGTTGAAGATGACCGTCATCAGTGAAAAAAATGATTTACATCAAGTATGAAAAACCACGCCAACTAGTGCGTATCAACGAAGGCCAAGTCAGGATTGATGGCCTGCAACAGGGACTCGTTCGAGTTGTTGATCGACCTCACCAAATTGAGCAGGCTGGGAACTGCGATCTCCTGGTGAGTCTTGTTTGAATAGAGCACATATACATCCTGTGCGGCTAATCGGTGCGCATCGGCGGCAATGGCCGACAGGCGATTCATCGATTCCTGACGATTGATTCCGTGCATTTGAAAAACCTCCTCCACGTTATTATAAAATTCCTTCTGACAACTTGCCACCGTTTGATAAAACCCGTAAAGGTCATCGGAAGCAGAGGCGCGGAGTTCATCCAGGTTGTGGGCAACATCCTTGATGCTTTTTGCAGCAATGGCCGTGTTGCGTATGGCACTTAACGACGTATTAAGTGCGATTGCCTCTTGATTTGATAAGGGGCTTGACAATACCTTCATACCGAAAAGAACGATCTCGTTTTCATAGTTTTTCAAGTCGGCGTAAGACCTGACATGCTGTGACGGGGTGCCATCCACTATGTTGAAGTAATGCCTCAACAAAGAAATGGTTCGGATGAAAAACTTATGTGACTCGGCGTGCAACGCATCGATCGCCGTATTGCTTTCATTGGGATCAACGTTTTGCAAATTAACAGAGAGTCCGTTTTTGCCTTCAGGAACCAAGCGAATCATCAAGCGGACAAACAGGGAGAGGAAAGGCAAAAACGCTGCCACGCCTACGATATTCAGTGATGTGTGAAAGGCGGTAAGCGTGAGTGGGTCATTTAAGTATGATGAGACTGCATCTGCCCCATGCATGTAAAGCGGCAACATCAACCATGCCAATAAGGCGGAAAACAGATTGAAGGAAACTTGCGACCACCCTACGCGTTGCTTGATGGTATTGGCTTTGATGGTGGCCATGGCAGCGGTAGCAGTGGTACCCATATCGGCGCCAATCACTAGAAGCATCGAATGTTCCAGGGATATGATACCGGTTGACAAAGAGGTCAGCGCCAATGCCACGGTGGTGGAACTAGATTGGAGCATTGCTGCCAATATGGCTCCCAACAGGATGAACCAAAAGGAACTTTTACCTTCAAAACTCAAACGGAATGCCTGATCCGCCATTTCAAGAAATGATTCCCGCATCAGGCCTATTCCAGCGAACATGAGGCCCAGTCCAAATGCCATCGATAAAATTGCGCGGGGTTTACCATCCCTTGCAAACAGGGATGTGAGTCCTCCAATGGCCATCAGCGGGTATGCCAGCGTCTCTAGGTCGAAATTTAAACCGAGCGAAGCAATCAACCAACCGGTGGCAGTGGTACCCACGTTGGCGCCCAATAACAAACCGATGCCGGCATGTAGTCCGATGATGCCGGCACTGGCCAGCGACATCACCATCAATGAAACCATGGAACTGCTTTGCAACGCAGCCGTTACCATGGCGCCTGAAATCAACGACCTGGGGATGGTGCTACTGCTGCGCCTGACAAAAAGTTTGAATCCCCTCCCTGCAATGGAACGCAGTCCTTGCTCCATCAAGCGCATACCGAAAAGAAAAGCCCCGATGCCGGCCAGTAGCGTCCACCATTTGAATTCCATATGCAACTAGTTGACCGATTTCCTTTCGACCCTTGCCTGCTGCACCAACATTAACTCGGCGATATTCTCGGCATCTACAACGCCCAGTAACTGTCCCTGCTGCATGACCATTACCAATGGAATGCGATCATTTAAAAAGCCGTTGAAAAGCTCTTCCAACGGAGTGGCGGGTTCAGCAAAACTCAACTCCCTGTTACAAACCTGTCCAATGAGGACCTGCTCGCCCTGTTCCTTCAGTGCCTTGATGATACCATCGCGGTTTAAGGTGCCGACATACGTTTCATCATCCTTTATCAAAAACGATTTGCTCTCGGATTGAAGTAGCTTGTTGATAGCGACGGACAGCTGACTTGTCGAGTCCAATTCCGTCCATGTCGTAAGCATCGCATCCTTGGCCATGAGCCCTAAGGACAATTCCTTTTTGCGCACCATTTCCAATTCGGATTGTGCCCCCAGAATGATGAAAACGCCTATGAAGATGAGGAACGGGTTATAAAAGAACCCTGCGATTACGAATCCAATTGAAAGCAGTTTACCGATATTGGCAGAGATGGTGGTGGCCCGTAAACGACCTATCCGCATCGCCAACAGCGACCGCAAGATACGTCCACCATCCATGGGGAATGCCGGAATGAGATTGAAAAGGGCCAGCCAAAGGTTGACGAACGCCAGGTTGATGATGAAATTATCGGGGCTGATGATGGATGATCCGCTCTCCAATGATTGGAACAGGTTGAAACCATAGATGAACGGTGCTAGAGCCAGCACAATGAGCACATTCACGAGCGGTCCTGCCAAGGTCACCACCAGTTCCTGAACGGGTTTCTCCGGGATACGTTCAAGACGCGCTACGCCGCCGATAGGATACATGGTAATGTCTTCGGTGCGGATGCCGAATCTTTTGGCGGTGAGGGCGTGGCCGAGTTCGTGGAGTATTACACAAACAAACAAAGCCAACACAAAAAAAACTGCCCAGCTGATTTGCACGGGATCCAATCCTGCTCGAGCGTTGATGTAAATGATGTAGAGGATAAGGAATGAAAAGGTCCAATGCACATAAATTCCAATGCCTGCGATTTTCAAAAAGGAAACGGACTTTTTCATTGCGGTGGCCTATAGGTGATTCAATCGAAATGTGGGCAATGATATGATAAAAAACGATACTGGGAGATGACCTTGGTCATGCAATGGGGGTTCCCGGGGGTACGTTCTGATCGGTGTTGAGCAGCACCACGCCAGCGTCGGAAGGAACGGCCCCCAGCACCAGGCACTCCGAATCAAAACCTGCGATTCGCCTGGGCGGGATATTGATCAGCGTAATGACGATTCTACCCACCAGATTGGAGGGATTGTAATGCGCGGTAATCTGAGCTGAAGTCTTTTTGATGCCGAATTCACCACAGTCGACCACCATCTTGATGGCCGGCTTACGGGCTTCAGCGAAAGGTGTTGCTTCAAGCACCACACCGGTAACTATTTTGCAGTGGTGAAAATGTGATATGTCAATGAGTTCCATTATTCAAAAATACATATTTGATGCTGGCATACTTGCACCAGTCAGCGTACTTTTTTGCTAAATTGGCAGCTTCAATCATGACTCAGGAGAAAGGATATAAAAAGACTGTTCACAACTTCTACGAGCGTCAAAAACGTGTGAAGTCTTGGGTTTACTTTGCGTTTGCTGGAATCATATCCATCTTGGTCATTTTTCTTGCTTTTAAATTTACCGAGCACAAGCCCTTTGTGCCAAACACCTTCGCCTATTGGCCCCATGCCGGTGCCGCTTGCCTGGTTTTTTGCCTGTGGTTTTATTTGTACCACCTGAGAAGCCTCACGACCGCCATCAATGAACAAGGTGTTTTCGTAAAATGGTCTCCTTTCGGCAAGAAGTTCACCATGATGCTGTGGGAAGATATCAGGGAGATCCGTTTGGTGATGGTTAAAGAAATGGATTTCGGGAAAACGTACAGCCAGAAATTCAGCGTAGGCACTCCCTCGGGTATCGAAATCGTGTCCCGAAGTGGCCGCAAAAAATACATCAGCACCCGAAAGATTGAGTCCTTGCCACGAATTTTGGCCCGAATGGCTCCTGACAAATTTCGCTCCACCGGCGTGGGAGAGCAAAACGATTTAAGGGAAGACTGAAATTTTCACCCCCATGAACAAAGGGAAATCGAAGGTCGTCAAATCGGATCCGCCCATGTCATCTGTTGCTGTCTTTAGCCGGCAACATGTGCTTTATTTCGGACTGATCGCCGCCTTGACCGCTTTTTTGGTTTATGCCAATACCCTTGGTCACGGTTACACCGTGGATGATGACACGGTTATGGCTAAAAACAACATCACCAAAGGTGGATTGGATTCCTTAGGCAGGGTTTTCACCAGCGCCTACCGCGAAGGGTTTTGGGACCGCGACGATAATTTGTATCGACCCTTATCAGTAGCCATGTTTGCCATTGAATGGCATTTTTTTCCAGAAAACCCCATGCCGGGTCATATCATCAACGTAGTGCTGTTTTCATTGACGGTCTTTTTACTGATGCTATTGATGGCCCGAATGCTAAGCGGATTGCCGTTGTTGGTTTCTTTTGCCATAGCGATGATTTTCGCCGTACATCCGATCCACACGGAAGTGGTGGCCAATATCAAGAGTCGGGATGAGATACTGTGTTTACTGTTAGGCATCGGGGCGTTGATCATGGCGGTGAAGTATTTCGAATCCGGACATCGCATGTCGTTATGGTATTCGTGTGCTTGCCTGTTTTTCGCTTTGTTATCCAAAGAGAATGCCATCACCTTGTTGGCGGTCATTCCATTAGTAGCCTATTTCACATCGAAGCAACCATGGAAAGTCATCGCATTTAAAGCGTGGCCCTACCTCGGAGTAACGTTGGTTTACCTCATGATTCGTTGGAGCGTATTAGGTGATGCCGGCAAGCCAACGGAGCTGCAAGTGATCAACAATTCATTGGTGGCTGCCAGCGGTTGGTCCACCCAATTCGCCACGGCCACGGCCATCATGGGCGACTACCTGCGGTTGATGTTGGTGCCACATCCCTTGTCGTTCGACTATTCCTTTAACCAGATTCCCTTGAAAACCATGGGCAGCCCTGCATTCTTGATTTGGCTTGGCCTCATCCTGGGATTGATCGTGTATGCCATCAAGAATATCCCAAAATTCAATCCGATATCATTTGGCATCCTGTTTTTCGGCGTTACGGTTTCCCTGGTCTCCAATTTCTTCATCCTGATAGAATCCACCATGGCGGAACGCTTTTTGTACATGCCATCCGTAGGATTCATTCTTGCATTGGTAGTTTTTCTTTCGGTGATTACCAAAGTAAGGCCTGTGCACAAGGCAGAAACCATGATACAGCATTTGAAGGGTAACCCGGTTTTTGTTTCGATCATAACCATCCTTTTGATCGGCTATGCCGCCAAAGCGATTGACCGCAATGCCGATTGGAAGGACAATTACACGCTCCTTACACAAGACGTTAAAACCGCACCCAAAAGCGCACGCATCCGCTATGCCTATGGAAGCGCCTTGCTGTTTGAAAAGGCCCTGAAAGAGCAAAACCCGGTGGCCAAGGCGAATTATCTTGAACAATCGGTGAAGCATCTTTCCAAAGGTGTTGAAATACTTCCCGAGTATTCCGAGGCCTGGCGTCACTTGGGAATTGCGTACAAAGAGCAAGAAAATTATGCAGCTGCGGTTACAGCCTTCGAAAAGGCCCGGTCGTACAAGGCCTTTGATGCGGCGGATATCCTGGCCACTTCCGGACTTTGTTATGGCAAAATAGGACGGTATCCAGAAGCGTTGTCGGATTTGAATCGTTCGCTGTCCATAAACCCCAACGATCCTGAATCGAATAACAACAAAGGACTGTATCTTTTTGAGAGCGGCCAAATAGACAGTTCATTGATTTATTTCGACAAGGCCATTGCATTGAAAAAGTATTTTTACCAGGCTTATTACAACAAAG
>JBMTLM010000034.1:0-11458 GCA_049431185.1 Bacteroidia bacterium
GGCACCGGCAAGTCCACCCTGTTGCGGATCATCAACGGCGAATATGCCTTAACCAGCGGAGAAGTAAGTGGACGACGTGATTTGTCCATAGGATTTTTGAATCAGGATTTGCTTTCGTACGAATCCAAGAATCCCATCATTCAGGTGGCCATGGAAGCATTTGTGGAGCAAAACAAGTTAGCGGCACAGATTGATGAATTGTTGCAGAAACTGGAGACCGATCATTCCGACAGCGTGCTCAATCGCTTGTATGATGCACAGACGCGGTTCGAGGCCCTGGATGGTTATCAGATCCGCTCCAAGTCAGAAGAGGTGTTGGAGGGCTTGGGTTTCACCACCGAAGACCTTGAAAGACCATTGAGCGAGTTTTCGGGCGGATGGAGGATGCGCGTGATGTTGGCTAAAATATTGTTGGCACAACCTGATTTATTGCTACTGGACGAACCTACTAACCACCTAGACTTGCCTTCCATCGAATGGATGGAGGATTACCTCGACAACTACGAGGGGACCGTGGTGATCGTATCGCACGACCGCTTTTTCCTTGACCGGGTGGTGAATAAGATTGCCGAAGTTGCCAACGAAAAAATCAACCTCTACCCCGGCACGTATAGTGATTACATGGAGTCGAAGGCTTTGGCGGAGGAGATCCAACGCAACCAATTTAAAAACCAGGAGAAATTCCTCAAGCAGCAGGAGCGTTTCATTGAACGTTTCCGAGCCAAGGCATCAAAAGCCAAAGCGGTGCAATCGCGCATCAAAGCCTTGGAACGCGTGGAGCGCATCAATGATGTGGATGATCCAGCCGCCACCATCAACATCCAATTCAACTTCAACACTTCTCCTGGAAAGGTTGTGGCGGAATTGGACATCCGCTCCAAAAAATACCGCGACCTGTGCATCTTTGAAGATACGAAGGCCACCATTGAACGTGGTGACAAGATTGCTTTCATTGGAGCCAACGGCAAAGGCAAATCAACCTTGTTGCGCATGATTGAAGGTGTAGAACCCTTCGAAGGTAAAAACGAAGAGGGATACAACGTGATACGCGCCTTTTATGCGCAGCACCAGCTGGAAAGCCTCAACATCGAAAACACCTTGCTTCGGGAACTTCAGGTTTGCGCACCAGATCAATCCGACACCACCTTGAGGACCCTGCTGGGTGCCTTCTTGTTCAAAGGTGATGATGTCTTTAAGAAAATCAAAGTGCTCTCAGGTGGCGAAAAGTCGCGCGTGGCACTGGCCAAAACCATCCTCACCAAGGCGAACTTCATGCTGTTGGACGAGCCCACCAATCACCTCGACATCCAATCGGTGAACATGCTCATTCAGGTATTGCAGAAATTCAAAGGATCCTACGTAGTAGTGTCACACGACCGTTTTTTCCTGGCGGAGATTGCCAACAAGATCTGGTTCATCGAAAACCACAAGCTCAAGGAATATCCTGGAACCTATGCCGAATACGAGGAGTGGATGGAACGCCGGAGGTTGAACGGCGAGTTGCCTGACCCAGCATCCAATAAGCGCGAAAAACCGGTGGAGGTGGAACCTGTCATCCAAGACACGGGCACGGTTGTTGCTGATAAAAAAAATAAAAAGGAGCTGAAAAAACTTGCCGATACCGTAAAGCAATTGGAGGATCAAATAGAGGCATTGAAAAAGCAAAAACAGGACCTCGAGCAATCGCTTTCGCAGCCGGAAGTGTATGCAGATGCGGCCAAAGCCAAAGCGCTCAATGCATCATTGCAAAGCATCACCAACCAATTGGAGGAAATTCAAGCCCGTTGGGAAACAGCCTTCGCCGAACTCATTGAAGCGGAATCATGAAACCAAACAGTGTCCGTGTTTACTTATGCTTGTTGAGCCTGGTTTTAAACTTCAGTAGCCGGGCACAGGAGACGGATTACTATTCGGATCACTATCGCCGCTTCGAGGATTTCGTTTACAAAGAGAACATCAAAAGCGTGGTGCTGGAACAATCGGGGCTCAAACTATCCGAACCCATTTTGAAACTTGGCACCGATGAAAGCCTGGCGCTCAGTTTTGATGATCTGGATGCCGACAACAAATACTACGCCTATACCCTGATCCACTGCAATGCGGATTGGACGCCCTCCAACCTGTTGCAGAGCGATTATTTACAAGGTTTCAGCGAAGACCGTATTACCGACTACAAAGCCTCTTTTAACACCATACAGCCCTACACCAACTACCGATTGGTTATTCCAGGCAGGGAGGTCAGACCTATCCTTTCCGGTAATTACCTCTTGATGGTTTATCCTGAAGGCGAACCAGAAAAGCCAGTCATCACACGCCGAATGATGGTGGTTGAACCCCGCACTGTGATTGATGGTGTGGTACACCGGGCCACCACGGTACAAGACCGCGATTCGAAGCAAGAGGTTGATTTTTCGGTTGCCTACCAGGGTTTACAGGTGGCTAATCCTTTTGACGAAATCAAGGTCGTTATCAAGCAAAACGGACGATGGGACAATGCCATTACCGGTTTAAAACCATTGTTCCTGAAAGACAATTTGCTGGAATACAGTTACGATGATGAAAACACGTTCAGTGCAGGTAACGAGTTCAGGAATTTTGATACGCGCACGTTGAGGATCCTTACCCAAAACGTAAAAGAAATCCTGAAAGGTAATGATGGTTACACGGTGTTGTTGTTTCCATCGGAGAGCCGCTCCTTTAAAAGGTATGCGGTGGAGAGTGACATCAACGGCAGGTTTTTAATCCGTAACCAAGACGGCAGGGATGATGATTTGGAAGGTGAGTATGTTCGGGTAAAGGTTGTTTTGAAGCACGACCTGATCACGGACGGCAATTTTTACGTTTTCGGGTCCCTCAGTGATTGGCGCTGTGGCCCTTCCAACAAAATGGCCTACAACTATGATGAGGGTACCTACGAAGCCTTGCTGTACTTGAAGCAGGGGTACTATGATTATGTGTTTGCCTTCTTGAAAGACGGCTCCTCCGGCTACGACGAAACCTTAGTTGAAGGCAGTCATTATGAGACAGTTAATGAGTATACCATCCTCGTCTACCACCGCCAAACGGGTAGCCGAGCCGACAAGTTAGTGGGGGTTCGAAAGTTGGTTAGCCGGTAGAAAATTTGCTACCATTCACATCCATTTTTCAACGATTCACCACACGGAAAGTAATTTTTGTCAAATTAGCCGTACGAAAGGTAGATGTGCTACTACCTTTGAATCATTGCAAACGACCCTAGACCATTTATGACCACAGAAGTTACCGCAGGGATTCAAGTCAGTGTAGAGACTTTTTACCAGCCTACCCACAGCAACCCAAGCCAATCGCACTATGTTTTCGCATACCGAATCACCATTAAGAACGATAGCGGCGAAGATGTGAGACTCAAGCGCCGCCACTGGCACGTAGTGGATTCCGATAGTTCCCATCGTGAAGTGGAAGGAGAAGGCGTAGTGGGCGAGCAGCCCTACCTCGCCAATGGCGAAACCTACCGGTATGTGTCAGGCTGTAATTTGAATACTGAACTCGGTAAAATGTTTGGCACTTACTTGATGGAGCGCGTAATTGACAAAAAGTTGTTTTTCGTTCGCATTCCTGAATTCAAGATGGTAGTGCCTGGAAAATTGAATTAAGATCAAAAAAATCCTATCCCTAAAACATAGCCCCTGATGCAGGGGCTTTTTTATTGTTTGCAAAAATGATGCAACAAGATCCCGGCAGCCACGGACGCATTCAGCGATTCGGTAGGTGCATCAACGTGTCGGGCGATGGCGATTCGATGCGTAAGCAATGGCAATACCTCATTGGAAATCCCATGTGATTCGCTTCCTATGACCAGCACCATGGATTCTTGCATACGATTCAGCTGATGCAGCGGCTGTCCTCCCAACACACCACCCACGATCCATGGAACACCGGATTTTTGAGCGTCATGAATCGCGTCAGTCAGCGAATTCTGATAAATGGCCAGTCGGAACAAGGATCCCATGGAGGCTTGCACCACCTTGGGATTCCAAACATCGACGGAATTGGGGGAAGTGATGATGGCTTGTACGCCGAACCACTCGGCCGTGCGAATCATGGTGCCCATGTTCCCGGGATCGTTGATATGATCCAACATCAAATAGGTGGTTTCCTGTGGGATGAACCGTAATGCGTCGAAGGTTGGAATATGACACACCGCCAACACCTGATTCGGGTTCGTAAGGGTACTGATGCGTTGCAGCTCCGCATCACTCACGGTGACGACCTCAAAGGTTTGTAAGGCTGCAATATGGGCTTCCCAATAATCCGTGGTGCAGGCAATGGTCTTAATTTGGATGTGGGATGCCAACAACTCCTGCATGGCTTTTTCGCCTTCAGCCAAAAAAAGTCCGTGTTCCTTGCGGGTGGCAGTCCGGTGCAAGGAGGCAATAAAAGCGAGGTCAGCTCGGGAGGCTTTTCGGGTCATGAATCGAGCCAAAGTTAATTAATGTAAATTTGCCTCTAACAATCGCATGAGGCACCGCCCGTCAAACACTTTCATTTCCAATAGGTCCAGATACCAATATGGTTGGGCGCCGACGGCTATCCTGATAGCCACGTTGCTGTTCGCTTGCAGTCCAACCAAGCAGCTGCAAGACGATCAATACCTTCTCAACAAAAACACCATCCGCGTTGACCGTTCCGAATTGGCCGCCAACATTAAGCCCGTCATCAAGCAAAAGCCCAACCGCCGGATCCTAGGTCTGTTCCGGTTCCACCTGGGCGTTTATACCATGGCGAACCAAGGTAAGCCTACCAAGTTCAAGAATTGGTTGAAACGAACCATTGGCGAAGACCCCATCATTCTTGATACGGCATTGACTTCAAAGTCCTCCACACAAATCAAGCAATTCCTGCAAAACGAAGGCTATTTCAATGCCGTTGTAAAAGACACCACGGAATATCGTAAGTCGCACCGGGCAGAGGTCACCTATCACATCAACACAGGTACTCCGTATCGTATTCGCAGCATCTCTTACCGCATCATGGACCAAAGTGTAGGTCGCATCGTGTTGGCCGACACCTCCGCCTCGTTGGTGAAAAAAGATGATGTATTCAGTACTTCCAATCTCAAAAATGAACGGTCGCGCATCACACGCATCCTTAAAAACCGCGGCTATTTTGAATTCAACGACTATTTCATTTCTTACGATATCGACAGCACCCTCAAGAGCAACCAAGCAGATATCATCATCAATATCGCTGATCGCCAAGGTGGACTTGACAGCAACAAAGTGGATTTACATCGGGTGTTCAGGGTGCGTGATTTGTTTCTGATGACCGACTATGATCCTTTGGCAGCCGATTCGGTATTGGAGCAAGACACCACCTTTCTGTCGCATTTTGCCATAGTAGGTCAATCAAAGAAGTTACGTTATAAACCACACGCGTTGGAGCCTCGTGTTTTTGTTGAACGCGACGATATTTACCGGGTAGATGAATCAGACCTTACCTACCGCGGCTTGAGTGACCTGGGGCTGTTTCGGTTCATCAACATACGATTTGAACCCGATTCGGTGCCCGATTCCTGCGGCGTCAATTGGGTCGATGGCAAAATCATGTTAAGCCCATTGCCTAAGCAGGATTACCGTGTGGAATTAGAGGGCACCCATAATGGCGGTAACTTCGGACTGGGTGTGAATTTCAGTTACCACAATAAAAACCTTGCGCGAGGAGGCGAAGCACTCGAATTCAAACTCAATGCCAAAGGGGAATCCGTGCCTAACTTCGTTGATGAAGTTACCGGACAGGAACGCGCCTTGTTGCTGAACACCTTCGAAATCGGACCTGAAATCAACCTTCGAATTCCACGGTTTGTCTGGCCAGCGGGCCGATACAATAAAAACCGATCTTCCAATCCGGCAACCATTTTCAGCACCAGTTATAATTACCAGGTGAGACCGGAATACATCCGTAACCTGTTGACCTTCTCGATGGGTTTGGAGTACCGTGAGTCCAGACAAAAAAGACATTTCATATACCCTGCGGAGATCAATGTCTCCAATTTTCAGCTGAGCGAAAGGTTCATTAGTAAGTTGGAGCAAACTGGTGACCCCAAATTGATCAACTATTATCGCAAATACATCATCATGGGCGGACGGTACACGTATCTGTACAACACGCAGGAGTTGGGACGAGTCAAGGATTTCATATTCCTACGTTTCAATTTTGAAATCGCCGGCAATTCATCACGGCTATACAACAACTTGTTTTCCTCAAACTACAGCGATACGTCTATCTATAAATTCACAGGTATTGAGTATTCACAATTCGTCAGACCGGAAATCGAATTCCGATATTACCAGGTGTTCTCCCAAAGTGCTTCCTTGGTTTATCGGTTCAACGCGGGTGTTGGCTATTCGTATTTGAATTCAAAGCAGATGCCGTACGAGAAAACCTTTTCGGCGGGCGGTGTCAACGACCTGCGAGCCTTCCGTGCCCGTACCGTAGGCCCAGGATCATTTATACGATCCATCGACTTGCCAGCCGAGCAGTTGGGCGACATGAAACTGAATGCCAATATCGAATACCGCTTTGATGTGTTTCGAATCTTGGAAGGTGCTTTTTTTGTGGATGCGGGTAATATCTGGAACATCCGCGACAGCGAAAAGCAACCCGGAGGACAATTGAAGAGTGATACATTCATTGATGAAATCGCCGTCGGAACCGGCCTAGGTTTCCGTTTCGATTTCAACTTTTTCATTTTCCGTTTGGATGCCGGTATACCTGTTCGCGACCCATCCAAACCCCTCGCCGACCGTTGGGTGATTGGCGATACACAATTCAATTCGTTGAATTATAATTTCGGTATCGGGTATCCTTTCTAGTGACCGGGTGAATGGGGCATTGGTGAATTAGTCATTGGTATATTAGTCATTGGTGAATTAGTCATTGGTGAATTAGTCATTGGTGAATTAGTCATTGGTGAATGGGTCATTGATTAGTGGATGTGTTACTGCAACTGCCTCCCGCTATCGCTTACGGCTGTTTTTGTTATTGGTGAATTAGTCATTGGATATTGGCTACCACCTACTCCGCCCTGAGTTTATCGAGGGGGCGAAGGGCCAACCACCAACCCATTGCCCACCAGCTACTTATATCCGTTTCGAAGAATTAACTACTTTTGACATCCGATCTCAAATTCACACGTATGATTTCCACCTCTAGGATTGAAGAATTGTTGGGTGACCAGTCGAAGCATTTGCTCGGTCACACGTGCCAAACCATTTCCAAAGAACACCTGCACCTGCCAGGATCCGATTTCATCGATCGCATTTTTGCTGCCTCCAACCGCAACAACCGCGTACTGGCTAACCTGCACCGCATTTATAACACGGGCCGACTTTCGGGCACGGGATATTTGTCCATACTTCCCGTTGATCAAGGCATTGAGCATTCCGCGGGCGCGTCCTTTGCTCCCAACCCTGCCTACTTCGACCCAGAGAACATCGTGAAGCTCGCCATCGAAGGCGGTTGCAATGCCGTAGCCTCCACCTATGGCGTGTTGGCTTCCGTAAGCCGTAAGTATGCTCACAAGATTCCCTTCGTGGTAAAAATCAACCACAACGAATTCCTCAGCTATCCCAACAAATTCGACCAAATCATGTTCGGTAGCGTGGATGAAGCGGCTGAAATGGGCGCGGCTGCCGTAGGGGCCACCATCTATTTCGGCTCTGCCGAATCATCCCGCCAAATCGTGGAAGTGGCCGAAGCCTTTGAGCGCGCTCACGAATTGGGCATGGCTACCATCCTTTGGTGCTACCTGCGCAACAGTGGTTTCAAGAAAGACGGCGTAGACTACCACACCGCCTCTGACCTCACAGCACAAGCCAATCACCTAGGCGTAACCATCCAGGCCGACATCATCAAACAAAAACTTCCTACCAACAACGGAGGCTACAACGCCATCGCCTTTGGCAAAACCCACAAAAAGGTTTACGATACACTCACCACCGATCATCCCATCGACCTCACCCGCTACCAAGTGGCTAACTGTTATATGGGACGTGCCGGATTGATCAATTCCGGGGGCGAATCCAAGGGCGCCACAGACCTGGCCGAAGCGGTAACCACTGCAGTCATCAACAAACGGGCCGGCGGACAAGGACTCATTTCCGGCAGGAAATCCTTCCAAAAGCCATTAAAGGAGGGCATTGAATTGTTGAACGCCATCCAGGATGTTTACATGAACAAAGACATCACCATCGCTTAACGACCATCAAACGCAAACAGCATGTCGTGGTTTAAACGCATCAAGGAAGGGATCACCACTTCCACCAAGGAAAAGAAAGAAACCCCGGAGGGACTTTGGCACAAGTGCACATCGTGCAGCGCCATTTTGCCGACGGAAGAGCATGTGCTGAACATGTATGTATGTCAGAAATGCGGATTCCATGAGCGGATCGGTTCGGAAGAGTACTTCTCTATCCTGTTCGATGACGGGCACTACACGGAGCATAACGCGAATCTTCTGGCTGCCGATCCACTTCACTTTGCCGACACCAAAAAATATACCGACCGACTGCAGGATTCCGTTTCCAAAACGGGTTTGAAGGATGCCATCCGCTCTGCGTCGGGCCTCGTGAATGGTCATCCACTAATGGTTTGCTGCATGGATTTCAAATTCATCGGTGGCTCCATGGGTTCGGTTATGGGAGAGAAAATTGCACGCGCCATCGACATCTGCATCAAGGAACGTATGCCGCTGATGATCATCAGCAAATCGGGAGGCGCCCGCATGATGGAAGCAGCGTTTTCACTCATGCAGATGGCCAAAACCTCCGCAAAGCTCACCCAACTCTCCGAAGCTAAAATCCCGTACATCTCCCTTTTGACCGATCCCACTACCGGAGGCGTTACCGCATCGTTTGCCATGCTGGGTGACCTCAACATTGCCGAACCCGGCGCTTTGATTGCTTTCGCAGGTCCACGAGTAGTGCGCGAAACCATCGGCAAAGACCTCCCCAAGGGCTTTCAGACTTCAGAATTCGTGCTGGAACACGGCTTTTTGGACCGCATTGTAAACCGCAAAGAGCTGAAAACCAATATTTCACAAATCCTGACGTTTTTTAACAGCTGATTTCAGAAAATACTTGGCTAAAAGGAGGGCTTTCCCTATCTTTGCAGTCCGTTTTTAAAATTCATTATCAACACAGTACCCAAGATGCAACTCAGTTCAGAGGCCAAAAAAGCAATCTTCTCCAAATTCGGCAGCGCCGCCAACAACACAGGTTCGGCTGAAGCCCAGATTGCCATGTTCACCGAGCGTATCAACTCGCTCACCGATCACTTGAAAATCCAGAAGAAGGATTTTTCTACGCAGCGTTCCTTGATCAGACTCGTAGGAAAGCGCCGTAGCCTTTTGGATTTCTTGATGAAGACCGATATCGCCCGTTACAGGAAAATCATCGGCGAACTCGGTATCCGAAAGTAATTCATGATTTCATAGAACGAAAAATACAAGGCAATCCTCGCATTGCCTTTTTTCGTTTTTGCACCATTAGATGTTAAAGATGTAAAAAAGAGAGAGCACTATGTCACTAAACCCGATTACCAAAACTTTTCAACTTGCCGATGGTCGTACCATCACCCTCGAGACTGGCAAGCTCGCCAAACAAGCCGACGGTTCCGTTGTAGTTCGCATGGGCAACTGCATGTTGTTGGCCACTGTAGTTTCCAATCCTAAAGCCAAAGAAGGCGTTGACTTTCTTCCTTTGTCGGTAGACTACCAGGAGAAGTACGCTGCAACCGGCCGTTTCCCCGGCGGATTCTTCAAACGTGAAGCCCGTTTGTCGGAATACGAAATCTTGATCTCCCGTTTGGTGGATCGCGCCTTGCGCCCTTTGTTCCCCGACGATTATCATTCAGACACGCAAGTGATGATCTCCTTGATCTCCGCGGACAAGGATATCGCCCCCGATGCATTGGCCGGATTGGCCGCTTCCGCTGCGTTGACCATTTCCGATATCCCCTTCAATGGTCCGATCTCCGAAGTACGCGTAGGTCGCATTGATGGACAACTCAAGATCAACCCAACCATTTCCGAAACCGAAAAAGCCGACATTGACTTAATCGTTGCCGGTAGTATGAAGGATGTGGTGATGGTGGAAGGTGAGATGAATGAAGTTTCTGAAGAGGACATGGTGGAAGCCATCAAGTTCGCCCACGAAGCCATCAAGCAACAATGCCAAGCACAGCTCGATTTCCGCGAGATGGCCGGCAATACCCCTAAGCGCGAATACAGCCACGAAAAACATGATGAGGAGTTGCGTGCCCGCGTGCATGCCGCCACCTATCAGAAGGCATACGATTTCGCCGCACAAGGCAACGACAACAAATCGGCCCGTCGCGAAGGATTCAATGCCATCGTTGACGCATTCAAGAGCACCCTCACTCCCGAAGAGCTTGCCGAGAAAGAAGGACTCATCAACCATTACTTCCACGATGTAGAGAAGGAAGCGGTGCGCACCATGATGCTCGACACCATGAAGCGCCTCGATGGACGTACCACCACGCAGATCCGTAACATTTGGACGGAAGTGGGATACCTCCCATCCACACACGGTTCCGCCATCTTCACCCGCGGCGAAACACAGTCGTTGACCACTGTAACCCTGGGCTCCAAACTCGATGAGCAGATCATCGACGGCGCCATGTTCTTTGGCATGAATAAATTCCTCCTCCACTACAACTTCCCAGGTTTCTCTACCGGTGAGGTAAAGCCTAACCGCGGTTTGGGTCGCAGGGAGGTTGGTCACGGTAACCTTGCTATGCGTTCCATTAAGAAGGTGTTGCCAGGCGTTGAGGATTGTCCGTATACCATTCGCGTAGTTTCCGATATCCTTGAATCCAATGGTTCATCTTCGATGGCTACCGTTTGTGCCGGTTCGTTGGCACTGATGGATGCCGGTGTGAAGCTGAAGAGCGCCGTAAGTGGTATAGCCATGGGTTTGATTACCGATGGAAAGCGCTACGCGGTGTTGTCCGACATCCTTGGCGACGAAGATCACTTGGGTGACATGGACTTCAAAGTAACCGGTACCCGCAAAGGCATCTGCGCTACGCAGATGGACTTGAAAGTGGATGGCCTTCCTTACGACATCATGTTGCAGGCTTTGAAGCAGGCACGCGAAGGTCGTTTGCACATCTTGAATGAGATGGATAAGACGATTGCCGCTCCTGCCGATGACTACAAGCCACATGCACCTCGTATCGAGACTTTGGTGATCGACAAAGAATTCATCGGAGCCGTTATCGGACCCGGTGGAAAAATCATCCAAGAGATGCAGCGTGAAACCGGTGCTTCTATCAGTATCGAAGAAAAAGACGGCAAAGGTTATGTAGAGGTGTCATCTTCCGATAAGGCGTCTATTGAAGATGCCAAGCGACGCATCCGTGCCATTGTAGCCGTTCCAGAAGTGGGAGAGGTATATGA
>JBMTLM010000035.1:0-11432 GCA_049431185.1 Bacteroidia bacterium
TGGTAGTAGGAGTAACTGATACCGGCACCGACTTGGATCATCCTGACTTGGCCGCAGGTATCAAGTACAATTACGCCGATCCCATCAATGGTACGGATGATGATAACGACGGCTATATTGATAACTTCATGGGTTGGGATGTAGGATCGAATGACAATGATCCGAGCGTAGATGTGGTTCACGGCTCATTTGTTTCCGGTTTAGCCGGTGCGGTAACCGATAATGGGGTAGGGATGTCTGGACCGGGATTCAAAGTGCGGTATCTTCCCATCAAAATCTCCAACAACGGTGTGCTCAATGCCGCGTATGAGGGTATCGTATATGCGGCCGATATGGGATGTCAGGTGATTAATTGCTCTTGGGGCAGTTTTGCAAGCAGTCAGTTTGGGCAGGATATCGTTGACTATGCCACTTTCAATAAAAATGCTTTAGTGGTTGCCGCTGCCGGTAACTCGAATAACGATGCATTGTTTTATCCAGCCTCCTACAAAAACGTTTTGTCGGTTACCGGAACCAATAATACAGACACCAAATGGTCGAACTCCAGTTATGGGACAGCCATTGATTTGTGCGCCCCCGGCGAAGCGGTTTATTCAACCATCTTCGATAATAACTATTCCTTGTCCTCTGGGACATCATTCGCCTCACCCATCGTGGCCGCTGCAGCCGCCTTGGTTAAAAGTCAAAATCCCGCTCTAACACCGGGACAATTGGGAGAGCAATTGCGTGCCACCGCAGACAACATATACCAAGTTCCAGGGAACATCAATTATCAATACCAACTGGGGTCGGGTCGTTTGAATATGTACCGAGCACTCACTGAAAATCCCAAGTCGGTTCGATTGGAAGATATCACGATTACAGACAATAACGATCAAGCGTTCGTTGGTAATGACACGCTCGACATGGTTGTGGAGCTCAAAAACTATTTACAGCCATTGCAAAATCTTTCTGTAACATTGACATCCAACAATCCAGGCGTTAATATTATCAGCGGCAATATCGTTCCAGGTGCCATGTCAACCTTGGCCACCTATTCCAATGCTTCCATTCCTTTCAGAGCTGTGATCAGTCCATCGGTGCCTTTCAATACCAAGGTGACGTTTAGACTCGATTTCTCCGATGGCACCTATAGTGATTGGCAGTCTTTCGAAGTGGTGGTAAACGTGGATTACATCAATGTGCTGGTAAACGATATTGGTACCACCATCACCAGCAAAAGCCGTATCGGTTACAATGCCGCCCAAAGCCAAGGTGTTGGTTTCACCTACAATGATGGCAGCTCATTCTTGTATGAGGCCGGATTGCTATTGGCTACGGATACATCCAAGGTGTGCGATCAGATTTTTGGAGCTCCAACCTCACAGACCTCCAATGACTTTATTTCAGTGCTGAATGTTCGAAAAGTGATTCCTTCGGTTCAATCCGACTTTGACTTGGAAGGTGTATTCAGCGACGATGGTGCCACTTCCAATAAAATTGATGTGCAAGTCCGCCACAACACTTATGCATGGTCTGATCCCGCTGATGCCAAATATGTGATTCTGGAGTATGTCATATCCAATACCGGAACGTCTACCATCCAAAATCTTTACGCAGGTGTTTATGCTGATTGGGATATTGGAAACATCGGCGACAACCGGGCTGATTTCGACAGCAACCAGCAAATGGGTTATTGTTTCAATACCGGATCTCCCACCATCTATGCAGCCATCAAGAAACTGAATTTCGGACCCGTGAACATGTATGGGCTCGAAAATAATGGCGCAGCAGGTTCGGTGAATATATATGATGGATTCACTAAAGTGGAAAAGCATACTACTCTCACCACCTCGCGTCCACAAGCCGGACAAACCGGTGCAGGAAATGATGTTTCCATGACCGTTTCATCCGGGCCACATACCATTGCCACAGGAGATTCCATCACCGTCGCATTTGCCTTCATTGGCGGCGAAAACTTCTCTATGATTCAAGATGCAGCAAATGCGGCACAAATTCGTTACAATGCCTTGAATGCCGTTCCTCCTGGACCGGATGCAACCGTATTAGGGCTGGTTTCGGTTGCTCCTAATCCTGTATCCGATCAAGCTTCAATCACTTTTGGCACTGAACAACCCGGTGAAATCACAATCGAATTATTGGACGCCTTAGGCAGGAAAGTCAGTACACTCTTTCAAGGTTTCGTCAATCGTGGAACACTTCAGGAGTCTGTTAATTTACAAGGGCTCCCGAATGGAATATATTACGTCAGATTGGTTGGCACCGACCAGGCCTTGCGTCTTGTCAAAGCGGATTAATTTATCCGCAGTGATCGCATCCTCCCTTTTTTTTCTTGCGCATCAAAAAACGCTTGGCCAGGAATGCCGTGGCTAAAATAAGAATGGTGAAAACCAGAATGTTCTGCCACATGGGCATATCAGGATTGGAATTACAAAGTTAGCGTGGTTTTCAATAACTTTGCTTCATATTCAAACTGATTGGATTTCATGCGATTCGACCGAAAATCCCTCACCAACGACCAACTGATCAGCATTTATCGCGAAATCCTGAAGCCTCGCATGATTGAGGAGAAGATGTTGGTGCTGCTTCGTCAAGGTAAAATTGCCAAGTGGTTTTCTGGCATTGGTCAGGAAGCCATCTCCGTTGGAACCGCATTGGCCATGGATTCCGATGAGTATATACTGCCCATGCACCGTAACCTAGGCATTTTTACGGTACGCAATATTCCTCTAAACCGGTTGTTCAGTCAGTTTCAAGGAAAACCCGGCGGATTTACCAAGAGCCGCGACCGCTCCTTCCATTTTGGTACGAATGAATATCACATTGTAGGAATGATTTCCCACTTGGGCCCTCAATTGGGGGTGGCTGATGGCATCGCGTTGGCCAATAAGTTGAAATCAAACCAGAAAGCCACCGCAGTTTTTTCAGGTGATGGGGGTGCCAGTGAAGGTGATTTTCATGAGAGCATCAATGTGGCTTCCGTTTGGGATTTACCTGTGATTTTTATTGTGGAGAACAATGGCTACGGCTTATCTACGCCCTCCAATGAGCAGTTTCGTTGCAAGCAGTTTATTGATAAGGCTATTGGATATGGAATGCAGGGTGTGCAGGTGGATGGTAACAACGTCCTCGAAGTATACCACGCAGTTCAATCGATACGAGCGCAAATGCGCCAAGATTCACGACCTGTATTGTTGGAGTGCTTGACGTTCCGCATGCGAGGTCATGAAGAAGCCTCCGGCACCAAATATGTTCCTCAGGAGCTTTTTGATGAGTGGGGAAAGAAAGATCCTGTGGAGAATTACGAGCGATTCCTGTTGGAAGAAAAAGTGATAGATCAGTCCTTCATCGCCGGTGTGCGTGATGACATTAAAGCAGAAATTGAAGCGGGATTGGAAGTGGCTTTTGCTGAGACAGAACCTGAACCTAAAACAGATTTGGAACTGCATGACATGTACGCACCGCATGTTTATTCAAATGTACAACCTGCTTCTTCGGCCGCGTCAGAAAAACGGTTCTTGGATGCCATTACGGATGCCATGCGCCAGTCGATGTATCGACATCCCAATTTGGTGATCATGGGACAGGATGTGGCAGAGTATGGTGGTGTGTTTAAAGCCACGCTTGGCTTTGTGGATGAATTCGGCAAAGCCCGCGTTCGCAATACGCCTTTATGTGAGAGTGCTATTGTGGGCGCCGGTTTGGGCATGTCCATCAATGGAATGAAATCCATTGTAGAGATGCAGTTTGCAGATTTTGTAACGTGCGGATTCAACCAAATCGTCAACAACTTAGCCAAAACCCATTACCGCTGGGGGCAACATGCCGACGTGGTTGTGCGCATGCCCACTGGGGCGGGCGTAGGTGCCGGTCCTTTTCACTCTCAATCAAACGAGGCATGGTTCTTCCATGTGCCCGGATTGAAAATCGTTTATCCCGCATTCCCGGATGATGCCAAAGGGTTGCTTAATGAGTCGTTGAATGACCCAAACCCTGTCATGTACTTCGAGCATAAAGCCCTTTACAGAAGTGTAAGCGGTTTGGTTCCTGACGATTATTTCACCACTGAAATTGGAAAAGCTCGGCTGGTAAAGCAGGGGAACGATGTGTCCATCATCACCTATGGTTTAGGTGTTCATTGGGCTTTGGATTTGTTAAATGCAAATCCTGATATCAGTGCTGACTTGATCGACTTGCGTACCCTGCTGCCATGGGATCGTGATGCGGTGATCAACTCTGTCAAAAAAACAGGTAAGGTGATCATCCTACACGAAGACACCATGACCGGTGGGGTGGGAGCAGAGATTGCTGCGGTCATAGCAGCCGATTGCTTCCAACATCTGGATGCTCCCGTGGTACGATCAGCAAGCTTGGATACCCCTGTTCCCATGTCGTCCACTTTGGAGTGGAATTTCCTCCCTCGCGATCGCTTCAAAAAGCAATTGCTGGATTTGGTAAACTATTGATTTTTCGAAGGCGCTTGAAATAGCTGCTTCAATCTTTCCAGTTCGGATTGGTTGGCTGCTGACCTAACGGCTTGTTGAAGTGTTAGTTTTTCTTTTTCGGTTAGATGCCATGACAAGGCGATTTTCTCATCCATAATAGGCACCTCCAACTTCACGTAATGGAACGGGCAGTTCAGGAAATCGGAAATAAATTGTATTTGTTCGTCCTGAGAATAATCTTGCATAAGCAGAAAATTACCTGACAGGTTCTGAAGGGGCGATAACAACCGTGATGCGATAGATTGACTGTTCTTGTTTTCAAGATCGGTTCGTTTGTGGTTATCACGAATCTGAAGCAATACCACTCCTGAAGTGTTTTGGGCAATCCATTCCCGAAAAACATACAGGAACCTGGAGGCGTTGCGTATGCCGTAGTTATCACGAATACCCGCATCCATCACATTGATCATTGGCTCAGTGGGCAATGAAACCGCAGGCATGATGTAAGGGAAGGTGGCGTTAGCCCTCAGCAAATCCGATAAACTAGCCTCCTCAGGATGTCGGTCGCTGAAAAATTTGGCATACTCGATACCATCTGGTAAAGGTTCGTGTCCGTTTTCACTTTTCACCGACTTGGTAATCATGTAGGAGACACCAATAGGTGAAACGTAAAGCGATCTTCCGTCGTTAACGATCGTAGGGCTGATGATCACCATTGGGATTTTGGCGTTGAGCTCTGCCGATTTAAAATAGGAAAGTGGCTTACCAAGATGTCCACCCAGGTTATTGTTGAGTTTGCGCTCAAATGCATACCCTCGGTCTTTGAAGTAACTGTTTCCTTTATAGTGCTCTCTTTGTATGTTTAAAAACAAATCGCTTACGATCATGCTGAAAGTAGTAGAGTTGAGGAGATCACCAGATACCCTTTTGATATGTTCAGAAGTCAGATTGCTGTCGGATTCCAACTTGGTGGACCGATAATAGCAAGCTGCAATCATGCCACCGGAAGAACCCGTAATCAGCCTGGTATTATCAAAAAGTGCACCGTTGGTGATGCTGTCGCCAGCTGTTAATGATAAGAATGTGAAAAGTGAAGCCCTCAAACCGCCTCCGCTGACTGCAACGATACCGAGTTTAGGTTTTGAAACCCCTTTGTTTTGACAGTCCATTTTCCATCGCTCGAGGATCTGTATCGTGGCAGCTATGTCTTGGTTAATCGTGGAGTTATGCTGATGATGAATGATGTTTTCTAGGTTATAAGCTTTTCGATTTCCATTGTAGTCTAATCCGAAGATTCTGCTTTCCGGATTGAAGATTTCCAATCCTGACAAAAAGTTGATTACGATGAATCCTGCGACGATAGCCGTTAAGGCCCATGCTTTCGCCCAGAACCGTATGACCCCTGCAACCATCAATACCATCGAGAAAAGCAGGAATAGGCTGGCTGAGGCAGGGATCTGAATGACTTCGAAATCCCTGAACAGGCCCAACAGAATAAACAAACCTATGGTAATCATTTCCATGAAGGCTGCATTCATATGGTTTTGCTTAAAAACCGATTGCAGCATGTAGTGCTTGTAATGGGATGTGTCCCTTACCAGCCTAACTCTAAACGGACTCGATAAATAGGTCAATACTTTCCATTGTTTTTCACTCGTCTCAACCCTTCTTGATTTTTGCGGAATCAGCTCTGTGTTGAGTGCAGCTTGGTATCTTTCATCCTCATGCTCATGATCACTGTGTCGCACACCAAACAGCTTGTGAATATCCTTATTGGTCAACTGAAAATAGCGCAGTACCCCTTGAATCACCAAAACGACTCCTGCTAGAAAAGACAGTATTTCAATGAGGATTTCCGTGTTGCCGGTCAGCTGTTGACCTGTCTGGAATACGAATACCTGAGCGATGTAAATCAATAAAAACAGGACAGGTATGATGAAATTGTTGATGGCGTATTTCTGGAAGGGTTTTGATAGGCTGGCTAGGAAAGGGAATCGGAAGCTGTTAAGTATATAACTTGAAATATTAAATGACATGATGAAGATACCACAGCAAATACCGGTAAGGAAAAAGGAAAGCCAATTTACCTCACCCAGGTATTCTGGGTCTAGAAACAAATAAGGGATTCCAAATCTCCTTGAAAAAGTTTGCGTCACAAACCCGATCAATAGCACCCAGAGCACCATCATCAGATGGTTTTTTTTGAGGTGCATGACCAATAACTGAACAGGGAATGAAAAGTAGAATCTGTTCAGGGTGTTCCGCATTATGGTTTTTTTGTTGTTGTACCGGTGTTTCAGGCCAAGGCCTTTTCTGTAAGCATCAAGATGTCGCTTTCGATGCTTTTGGCTTCTTGTTCAATGGTTCGACCTTTTTCAACAATGGAAGCCACGAAAGCCTTGTCATCATACGAACCGCAATTGATGCGTACATTCATGAACGCGCCAGATACTGCACTTCGGGGACACAAAGCTCCTACACCTGCGTCAGTGATCGAGTTTTGGTTTCCTTGTTCGGCCATGGCCTTGATTATACGCATCGACTCCAAAGAAAGTTCCATCACTTTGAACGGCACTTCTATCGCATACCGCGTAGCCTCTTGAATGGCATTTTTTCTCGCTGACTTTTCCTGGTCATTAGACTTGGGAAGTTGAAACGCTTGCATGATGGCATTGAAGGATCGGGTGTCCTCATCTACCAAATCCAGAAGCTGTTTGCGAAGTGCTTGTCCTTTTTCGGCAAATTCACTGAATGTTTTCCATCGATCCTCCCAGCCTTTTTTGGAGGCGCTCAAATTCGCTACCATCGTGCCGAGTGAAATACCCAAAGCACCCGCATAGGCTGAAATGGATCCGCCTCCTGGCGCAGGAGCCTCGCTGGCGGTGACCTCTGAGAATTGAACCAAATCCATGCTCACAAGGTTGTTTCGGTTCAATCCTTGAAGCTTGTATTCAATGATTTTCTTCTGAGGGTCGAATGGGCCAAGCTCATCAAGACCCATCGATTTGATGGCGATATGAATCAATTCCCTGTCTGAAACACCCGATGACAGCTGCTGTTTTTCCAAAAAGTATTTTCCAGCCTCCAGCATGGCGCTCAACGGAATCAATCCAACCAATTCAGAACCGGTGACACGAATACCTCTAGTTGCAGCACTTTTCACGCACTCGTCGAATACCACATGCAAAGGTGTTTCTTTGAATTTGGTGATGTTGATTGAAACTTGTGCAACATCGTATTCCTCGATGAACCATCCAATGGCTTTCACACCCTTGAGTGTTCCGGGTATTCTGATTTCGTTGCCTTGTTCATCCTTGGCAATAGGACCACTGATGGGGTTTCCAATTCGTTTGACGCGACCGGCTTCCCTCACGTCGAAAGCCACCGAATTGGCACGCTTCACACTCTTGGTGTTCAGGTTCACGTTATAGGCAATCAGGAAGTCGCGTGCGCCAATCACCGTTCCACCAGACTTTGGGTTCCAATCAGACGGACCGAAATCTGGTTTCCATGCGGGATCTTTGATCTTCTGAAAAAAACCTTCGTATTCACCGGAGCGAATCACCGAAAGGTTGTTTCGTTCTGTGTTAGATTGCGCTGCTTCATATAGGTAAACCGGAATATGCAGCTCTTCTCCAACGCGTGATCCAAGCTTTTGCGCCCATGAGGCCGTTTCTTCCATTGAAATGCCTGATACGGGAATCAAAGGGCAAACATCGGTGGCACCCATACGGGGATGTTCTCCCTTGTGCTTTGACATGTCAATCAATTCAGCCGCTTTTGAAATGCCTCTGAACGCTGCTTCAATCACTAATGCAGGCTCACCTACAAAGGTCACTACGGTTCGGTTGGTGGCTTTGCCAGGGTCTACATCCAGCAATTGTACGCCCTCTACTGATTCAATGGCATCCGTGATTTGCTTGATGATGTTCAAGTCGCGACCCTCACTGAAATTCGGGACGCATTCAATGATTTGTTTCATTGGTTGAATGGTTTTCCTTTGATATAGGTGGTTTTAATCAGTCTGCTTCCGAATGAGTATGGGATAAACGCAGGTGATGAAATGGGTTTGGTAATGAAAAAGGATGCCGATTTTCCTGGTGTAATACTTCCCATGGTATCGGATAGTCCCATCGCATATGCGCCGTTGATGGTGGCTGCTGTGAAGGCTTCTTCTGGATCCATCCCCATGTAAACGCAAGCCAATGAAAGTACAAAAGGCATATTTCCTGAGGGGGACGATCCGGGATTGAAATCGGAGGCCAAGGCAATGGGCAAGCCTGCATCAATCATTTTTCTGGCAGGAGCATAGTGCAGTTTCAAGAAAAATGCAGTGGATGGTAGTAAGGTGGGCATGGTATTGCTCGCAAGCAAACAATTTATTTCATCGTCCCCGGTGAATTCCAGATGGTCCACTGACAATGCTTTATGTTTCACTCCGACTTGAATGCCTCCGGAGTTGGCGAGTTCGTTCGCATGTATCTTGGGTTGCAAGCCGTACTTCCAACCGGCTTCCAGTATTCGATCGGTCTCTTCAACGGTAAAAAATCCTTGATCACAGAATACGTCGCAATAATCCGCCAGCCCTTCTGCTGCGATTCTTGGCAACATGTCATCTATAATCAACCTGATGTAAGCAGCACGGTTCTCTTTGTAATCAAGCGGCAAGGCATGAGCTCCGAGGAATGTCGCTTTGATTGGAATCGGAGTTGATTGCTTGACTCGTTTGATTACACGTAACATCTTTAATTCGGCTTCCAAACTCAGTCCGTATCCGCTCTTGATCTCCACGGCACTTGTCCCCATTGAAATCATGTCGGAAAGCCTGCGCATGGCGTGCTCATAAAGCGTATCCTCATCCGCCCCTGCCAGCTTTTTGGCTGAATTCAAAATCCCTCCACCTCTGCGAGCGATTTCCTCATAGGTCAGTCCATGGATTCGATCCACAAACTCGCCCTCCCGTGGCGCTGCATACACGATGTGGGTGTGCGAGTCGCACCAGGTGGGTCCTACCACTCCGGCTTCAGCATCAATGACACAGGCCGTGCCGTTGGAATCAAATACGGCGGCAGACTTTTGGAAATCCGACATCTGTCCAAACGAATGAATGGTCTCACCCTCAATGAAAAGATAGGCATTTGGCAGGATGGGCAATTGCGCCATTTCCTTGCCAGACACCTTTTCCGGACATTGGGTCCTTGCGTTCAAAAGATGTCCGATATTCTTAATGATCAGTTTCATCTGCCTATGTTCGTTGGTGTAAAATTAAACAATACCCTTGGCCGTTTACATCCCATGGAAACTTATCTTTGAAAGGCATGAATTATACGGAACTGACCTGTTTTGTGAGCTCCGAGGATGGACTATCCGAGGTCTTAGTGGCCCTTTTGGGTGAGGAAGGGTATGAAATGTTTGAGGATTTTGATGCGGGTGTCAAAGCCTATATCAGAACCCCGGACTATGATTCAACCATTGTAAATCAACTGCAAAACGGTGAGTTTTTGAATGGGCTTTCAATCCCATGCGAGGTCAGGATCATACCCGAAACCAATTGGAATGAGGTTTGGGAGTCCAATTTTCAACCCGTAGTGGTGGGAGGAGAGCTGCTTGTCAGGGCCGAATACCATCCTGCAATGGCTGAGTATCCATTGGAATTGATTGTGCAACCACGTATGGCTTTCGGAACGGGTCACCACGCTACTACCTATTTGATTTTGGAAAAGTTGTTGAAAACCGAATTGAAAGGTCAATCAGTGTTGGACATGGGTTGTGGTACAGGAATCTTGGCAATTTTGGCCTCAAAACTAGGTGCCGGACCCGTCAAGGCGGTAGATATTGATTCCAATTCAGTGGAAAACACAATCGTTAATTGCAAGGTCAATCAGACAAACGAAATTGTGGTGTTGGAAGGAACCATGGCTTCGGTTGCTGAGGCCACTTTCGATATCATTATAGCCAACATCAATCGAAATATCGTCCTTGCCGACTTACCTCTTTACGCAAAGGGGTTGGTAAATGGCGGCACCTTGTTTACCAGTGGATTTTATATGTCGGACTTGCCCATGGTTGTTGAGGTGGCCAAGGGATGTGGGCTTGTGCTTGATACCCATTCAGTAAAGGATGATTGGTGTTGTGCGGTTTTTAATCATGAACAAAATGTAAATTGAATTCATATGAATGGTTCAGTAAGAATATTTTCGATTTCACCGATTGTGCTGACATTTTTTTTGGTATTGTTGGTCTCGCAATCTTTTGCACAAACGCCCAAGAACTTTACCCGGCAACCCGAAAAGTTTTTAGAGGAAATGGAGGCGTTTCTGGCTTTAACCAATAAGAAGGATGCCGAGGAGTTGATCGAACGGTTCGAGGTTTATTGGTCGGGATCATCTTTTTCAAATGATCAGCGTGAACGCATATACTACACATGTGATGCCATGCTGAAGAAACGATTGAAGCCGTTCCCCGATTTTAACAATTACATCAATTCGCTTACGGTATTTGCACAATCCGGACAGAGTGCCAAGAGCTTTGAGGCATGGCACAATGCCATTGACAATTTATTGACAAGCTCTTCAAGGAATTTCAGTTCGTTTTTATCGGTATGCAACGGCTTGTTCCAAGGAGGCTATATCTTTGAATCCCCATCCGTGAAGTGGCGATCATCATCCATGGAATATGCCTTTTCGCAGGATTCTGTTCCCAAAATTGTTTTTCCAAAGATTGATTTGATTTATTATTCAAAAGGGGATAGTGCCAGAATCGTTGGTACAACCGGTGTGTTTTATCCCATATCTAAAAAGTTTATTGGAAATGGGGGAAGGGTTTTATGGGAGCGCGCCAATCTATCCAAGGACCAGGTTTATGCGGATTTGAAAAAATATGAACTGGACGTCACCGCCTCTGAATTTGTGGCGGATTCCGCACTTTTTTTCAATAAAGCCGTATTTCCAGATCCGTTATTGGGAGAGGTGAGGGATAAGCTGCTTG
>JBMTLM010000036.1:0-11398 GCA_049431185.1 Bacteroidia bacterium
ATGCATTAAAGGGTGGTGAAAAACCACTCTAATAGCACGCCCAATGCAAATCCTGCATAAACCTGTGATTCATTGTGCGCTCCTAATCGCAATCTTGCTGAGCCCAACAATCCCGCTATTAAAACAGATGCCATGACGGGGTACCATAGTCCGGCTCCCAGCCTGATGGAAAGTCCAATGAGCAGGCCCACTACGCCGCCCACACCAACCATGTGAATGCTGATTTTCCATTTGAAATTGATCACCCAAGCGATAAAAATCGAAGAGGCTGCACCCAGAACCATATTAGGTAACACGCGAGGAACGGGCATCATCAAGAGTAGATAATAGCAAACCAGGAAGTAGATGCCGGCAGCTATAAAGGGAAGCCTCCGTTCCTGAGGACTTTCCATCTCCAGGCTCTTAACAAACCCCTGCTGCATCAAAAAAATGGACGTTACCACCGGAAGGGCCACGGTGGTGATAAAAACCACCGTCATGACCAGTTTCTGCACATAAAGCGAGATGCTGAAAGACAAATAGGTGTTCAGGTTCAACACCAGCATCACGGCGTAAAAAGGCATCAGCAACGGGTGCAGGACGTATGACAATATTTTGGAAGCGGAGCGTGTCATCATGCTAAAAGGTAGTACTACACTCTTCGGTTTGCAGCGTATTCCATTAAAAGGATTCAAAGCTCCTTACGCAAACGAGCCACAGGGATACCGAGCTGCTCACGATATTTTGCCACCGTGCGCCTTGCGATATTGTATCCTTTGCTTTTCAACAACTCCATGAGCAGTTCATCCGGAAGGGGCCTGCGCTTATCTTCAGCAGCTATGGCATCCGAAAGTATTTTTTTCACCTCACGGCTCGATACCTCTTCACCCGAATCGGTGCTAAGGGCTTCAGAAAAAAATGTCTTCAATAGAAATGTTCCGAAAGGGGTTTGCACATATTTGCTATTGGCCACCCTTGAAACCGTTGAGAGGTCGAGGTTGACGATTTGCGCGATGTCCTTTAAAATCATCGGGCGTAAACGCTTTTCATCCCCTTCCAAAAAATAATCCTTTTGGTAATTCATGATGGCATCCATGGTTCTGATCAAGGTAATTTGCCGTTGCCTGATGGCATCGATAAACCATTTGGCTGCATCCAATTTTTGCTTGACGAATGCCAGTGCTTCTTTGCCAGACCGGCTGTTATTGTCTTTGGCATATTCCTCCAGCATTTTGGTGTACTGTCGGCTCACACGCAGGTCAGGAGCGTTTTTAGAGTTGAGAGCCAGTTCGAGTTGACCATCGTTGATGTTGATAATGAAATCTGGAATGACGTGCTGCGAAGAGCGGGGATCATCTGCGTAGCTGCCACCGGGACGGGGATTTAGATGGATGATTTCCTCTACAGCGGACTTGATGGCTGCATCATCCAAATTCATCGACTTGGCAATTTTATCGTAATGCTTCTTCGAAAACTCATCCATGTACTCATCCAAAATGGTCATGGCGTTTCGTACGGATTCCTTTCGGGGGTCCTTGCGCACCATCTGAAGCATGAGACATTCACGCAAGTCACGTGCACCAATTCCAGCGGGATCGAATGTTTGAATGACGTGCAGCACTTCTTCAATTTCCAAAGGCTTGGCCTCTACACTTTGGGAGAAAGCCAAATCATCGCAAACCGATTCAATATCCCGTCTCAAATATCCATCCTCATCCAAGCTACCGATGAGGTGGGTCGCAATCAAATACTGTTTGTCGTCGAAATCGCAAACACCAATTGCGCCAGTACCATGTCATGAAAAGTGTTTCCTGATACGATTGGTATCTCCGTTCGTTCCTCATCGGGTCCGGAGTTGCTGACACGCGTGCGATAATCGGGCTCGTCATCTTGTATGTATTCAGAGATGTCGAAATCATCACGTTCATCTCCACTGGAGTCTTGTTCATCACCGGAATTGTCGCTGGCGGCCAAATCCTCATCCCGATCCGGAGACTCCTCTTCACCCTCTTGCGGACCTTCTTCCAATGCAGGGTTGACCTCCAACTCCTCCTTAATGCGTTGCTCCAACGCCATCGTAGGTACCTGAAGCAACTTCATGAGCTGTATCTGTTGGGGAGACAGCTTTTGAAGCAGTTTTTGTTGGAGGGATTGTTTGAGCATTAGAAGTGAGTAGTCAATTAGTCATTGCGGAGTGCTGGGTGGTGTATACAAAGTTCACCGGTCACTGTTCATCATTATCAAAACTCAGCACTCAATGGTGTACGGGGAAATGGAATTACGTCGCGGATGTTGCCCATGCCGGTGATGAACAAGATGAGTCGTTCAAATCCCAGTCCGAATCCGGCATGAGGGACTGTTCCGTATTTACGGGTTTCGAGATACCACCAAAGGCTTTCTTCGTGAATGTCCATTTCCTTGATACGCGTATGAAGTTTGGCGTAGTCCTCTTCGCGCTGAGAGCCGCCCACAATCTCTCCAATTCCTGGGAACAATACGTCCATGGCTCGGACGGTTTTGCCGTCGTCGTTTTGCTTCATGTAAAACGCCTTGATGTGTTTGGGATAATCAAACAGGATTACCGGGCGTTTGAAATGTTTTTCCACCAAATACCGTTCATGTTCCGATTGCAGATCGGTTCCCCACTCTACTTTGAATTCAAATTTTTGTCTGGATGATTTCAAAATCTCAACTGCTTCAGTATATGATAGTCTTACAAAAGCGTTTTCGATTACCGATTGCAAACGCTGTAAGAGTTCGTTGTCGTACATTTTATTGAGAAACTCCAAATCGTCTTTGCAGTTTTCCAAAGCGTATGTTACCAGGTATTTCAACATATCCTCCACGAGATCCATATTGTCTTCCAACTCGTAGAATGCCATCTCCGGCTCAATCATCCAAAACTCGGCTAAGTGGCGCGCGGTGTTGGAATTTTCGGCGCGGAACGTTGGACCGAAAGTATAAATGAGACCGAGGGCCAAGGCACCCAGTTCGCCTTCTAACTGACCACTCACGGTGAGGTTGGTTTCACGACCGAAGAAATCCTGTGCATGATCAATGGAGCCGTCTTCTTTTCGAGGAGGGTTGTTGGCATCGAGTGTGGTTACACGAAACATGGCTCCGGCTCCTTCGGCATCGGACCCGGTGATAATGGGTGTATGCAGATAATAGAACCCGCGATCATTGAAATATTTGTGAATGGCGAAAGCCATCGCATGACGTATGCGGAACACGGCTCCAAAAGTGTTGGTTCGAGGACGCAGATGTGCAATTTCCCTCAAGAACTCAAGCGAGTGACCTTTCTTTTGCAAGGGATACGTGTCGGGGTCGGCTTCGCCGTAAATATGCATCTCATTGGCCTGCACCTCCACTGGCTGACCTGAACCTTGAGAAGGAACCAAAATACCTTTGATGGAAACGGAGCATCCGGTTTGAATACGTTTGATCATGGCTTCATCGAAGGCATTGGGGTCAGCCACTACTTGAATATTGTGTATGGTGCTACCGTCATTGACAGCGATAAAGACCACATTCTTGTTACCTCTGCGGGTGCGCACCCATCCTTTTACACAAACAGATTGTGAGGAGGGTGGTGTGGACAACAATTGTTTAACCGATTGGTGTTTCATGTAAAAAACGGATTGGATTACAAAATTCGGCTTTTTGGCTGAAGATGGCAACCCCATCAAAGCAAAGAGGGCGGCCAAATGGCCACCCTCTCGCTTAACTTGGGTTAATGGGATTATTTGCTCACGGAGAACTTACGGGTAACGGTGGTGTTACCGGCTTTGATTTCCACGAAGTAAAGTCCATTGGAAAGGGATGTTACATCCAAGGTCTGATTGTGCGCGTTCGCTGACAATGTTCCCAGGTTCTGTTGCATTACCGACTGACCAACTGCGTTCAGCACGTTGATGGATACGCTCTCTTCGTTGGAAAGCTGGAATTGCAAAGTTGCAGTGCTGTTGGCGGGATTTGGGAAGATGTTGAGAGAAGACTCTAAAGCGGCATCATTCAAGCCCAAAGCAGTGTTACCATAGAAGTTACGGGCAGCTTGTGAAGAGTAAATTCCATTGTTAAAATAAACGGTATTGTTGTTGCCGTCAAGGATGGTAACGTTGCCGGCACCATAACCGGAGTTGATACCATCGCCATAAGAATCATAAATCACAAAACGGTAGCATCCGTTAGAAGGTAGGGAGATGCTGTGGGTATTCAATTGGGTACCACTGGCCGCCAACTGGGTATAGGGACCACCTTGAGCGATTTGTGTTCCTGCAGCGTTGAAGAACTTCCAAGTGATTTCATCGCCATAGCGATCCTGCAACACATTCAGGGTAAGGTTGAGTGTTTGGCTGGAAGAATTTGTGGCATTGAAGTTAACGGAGTTGGCGTTGTTTGAGGGATCATCATCGGAACCACCGTTAACAGATGCAACGGTTACGTTTAAGGTGTTTGAAGGATTCATAGGGAATCCAATGATCGCAGGAAGAGTGATGTTAGTTGTGCCAAGTGGGTTGATATTACCATAGTAGTAATAAGTCCAGTTGGAACCGCCGTTCACGTTATAATTGATGACAGCCTGGGTGAGAGGAGCGCTACCCATATTTTTCAATTGGATAGTAGGAGCAAAATTGTTGTCACAAAGGTCATCAGGCTGAATTACGGAAACAAGATTGGCGTTATTAACCGTAGTAAGGCCAGTGTATGAAACTGGAACTTTAGCTACGTTCATGATGTTGTTGGTGCCTTCAGCAACGAAAACCAAAATATCAATATTGGAAATATCCACAGGAATGGCGCCGGTACCAGAGGCGGGAATAGAAGCAGGAATTGTGTAGGTATAGGTGCGTTGCACCAAGGTTCCTTGAGTAGTGGTGGTGATATCTTCACCCAATGCCGTTGGTGTCAAAACGTCGCGCAAAGCCTTCATATGACGATAAGTACCATCAGGGTTGATCATCGTTGGATTGAAGGCGGCTGCCCCAGTTTGAGGACCATTGATGTTGTTTTGAAGCAACATCACGGTGAGCTTATTGGTGGCCACAGGGCTACTTCCTGTGTAGTAAGCCTCCACATTGATGGTCAACTGGTTGGTTGCAGTATTCAGCTCTGCTTGGCCGGCTACGTTTACATAGGATGGTTGGGCCAATACAGCGTTCACGGCGGCAGTCCATGAGCTGCGGCTCATGGCTAGGGCAGTGGCCGCAGTTGGATAAGGCTTGCGATTCACAGCGCCTTGCGGATAGCCTGTGATACCCATGGCAGGCAAACCATTTGCAGCGGGAAGGGCCGCAATGGCGTTACCATCAGCGGTGCGAAAATCTGGTTGACCAGCACCTGGGGTTGCAAAACTTCCGGTATGAATATTCACGGCAAAGGCACGTCCTGGATTAGCTGCTACGATTTGAGCGGCAATCTTATGTCCGTCTGGACAAAACTGACAACTGATGCCAGTGAACTCCTCGATAAGGGCATTCTTGTTGGCTGGCTGCTGGCTCACAGGCAGCTGAGCGAAGGCACTGAAAGATGCCAAAGCCATTGCAGATAGGGTAAAGAGTTTTTTCATTTGAGTTAGTTGAGATATGGTTTAATTGATTATAAATATTTTTAAGTTGATTATCGGTGAAAACTAGAAATGATTTTGCCTGTTAAATGTTACTTAAAGACCAAAGGAAACACAAACTTAACAAATGCAAAAGAAAACTGAGGGGATGCGCCATGGATTTGATGACAATAAATTTATGGGATGGTCAAAACAAGAGCCAAAACATTGATTTGTTGGAACTTATATCGAAAACATGCTCGCTCAAGGGCCGCCTGCTTGCCGATTGTGTTTTAACAACCCAAAAAGCTTTACCTTTACATATTATAAAATCGCTTAGAAAAACATAAAATCACTGGATATGAAAAAGTTATACGCAGTTTTGGTGTTTTTGGCCCTTGGGATTCCGGTAGCATCGGCACAGAATAGTTTTAGCCTTAGCAATGTGTATGTGAGTGGTGATCCTGCATTTTTACTGAAAGGTTATGCCACGATCACCAATAACAGTGGAACAGCCAAGGACGTGGGCGTTACCAGAACCGTCAACAATTTGTTTGCCGGCCATGTTGGATACTTCTGTTGGTTCCAATGTTACCCTCCCAATATCAGTGTATCACCCGACTTCATCAACATTCCTGCCGGCTCCAGCATCAATCTATTTCAGGCTGATGTAGAGACCAATGCCATTCAGGGCGTCTCTTTCAACTCTTATTGCTTTTATGATGCCAACAACATCAGCGACTCTGTGTGCGTGAATTTTGTTTTTGATGCCACTACGGGTGTAGCCGAACTGACCAACAACCGCAACTACATCTCCAAGCCTTTCCCCAACCCATCTTCCGAATCCGCCACGTTTTATGTGAATGTGCTGCGCGGCTCCAAGGCACGATTGAAATTGTTCAACATGTTGGGTTCTGAGGTCAAGGACCTCCCCATTGCGGACAATACACGATCCAACATCAAAGTGAATGTTGCCGACCTACACGCCGGATTGTATTTTTATTCCCTGTACATCAACGGCAAAAGTACCATCACCGGTAAGCTAACCGTTACCTCCAACTAAGGGTTTCCGCACCCAGCTCCTAGAATCGCCATCCCCAGTAGGGGTTATAACACTGTGTCCATTATTTTCACAACCATATGAACAAAAAACAGGATGCCCTGGACTATCATTCGCAAGGAAGACCTGGCAAAATAGAAGTCGTTCCAACCAAACCATATTCGTCTCAACGTGATTTATCCTTAGCCTATTCGCCAGGCGTAGCTGAACCTTGCATCAAGATTCACGAAAACGAAGACGACGTTTACAAATACACTGCCAAGGGAAACCTGGTTGCGGTGATTTCCAATGGAACGGCGGTTTTAGGTTTGGGTAATATCGGACCCAATGCATCCAAACCGGTGATGGAAGGCAAAGGGGTGTTGTTTAAAATTTTCGCCGACATTGACGTTTTCGACATCGAGGTGGATCGCAGTGATGTGGACGGATTCGTCGAAACCGTTAAAGCGATCGCACCGACCTTTGGCGGCATCAATTTGGAAGACATCAAAGCGCCTGAGTGTTTTGAAATCGAACGCAGGTTGAAAGAGGAGTTGTCGATTCCCATCATGCATGACGACCAACATGGAACTGCCATCATTGCCGGTGCTGCCCTGTTGAACGCGTTGGAGCTGGCAGAGAAAAAAATAGACCAGGTCCGCATCGTTGTCAATGGCGCCGGCGCATCGGCCATTTCCTGTACCAAGCTTTTTGTAGCACTCGGCGCCCGCGTTGAAAACGTGGTGATGCTCGATAGCAGTGGTGTCATTCGGTCGGATCGTGAAGTGCTAGATGCCCAAAAGGCGTTGTTTGCCACCAAAAGAGACATCAACACGCTTGAAGAGGCCATGAAAGACTCCGATGTTTTCATCGGTCTTTCCAAAGGCAACATACTGCATGCCGCCCACTTGCAATCCATGGCCGCAAACCCCATCGTGTTTGCCATGGCCAACCCTGACCCCGAGATCACATATGAAGACGCTCACGGATCCCGTGAGGATATCATTTTGGCTACCGGAAGATCGGATTACCCGAATCAGGTTAACAATGTGATCGGATTTCCTTTCATTTTCAGGGGTGCATTGGACGTGAGGGCCAAGCAAATCAATGAGGAAATGAAGCTGGCCGCCGTCAGGGCCATCGCTGCCTTGGCCAAAGAACCAGTGCCGGAGATCGTGAACCTAGCTTATAACAAGACGAACATTCAATTTGGAAAGGACTACATCATTCCAAAACCGCTTGACCCCCGTTTGATCACCACCGTTGCGCCTGCCGTTGCCAAGGCTGCCATCGAATCGGGCGTAGCCAGGTTGCCCATCGCCAACTGGGAGGCTTACGAGGAGGAGTTGAGTAAGCGACTTGGTCACGACAACAAAATCACACGCATCATCACCAGTAAAGCCCGCCAGAATCCCAAACGCGTGGTTTTTGCTGAGGCAGACAACTATAAAATCCTTAAAGCGGCTCAAATTGTTCGCGACGAGGGCGTGGCACACCCCATCTTGTTGGGCAACCGGGAAAAAATCGAAAAGCTGATTGATGAACACGGACTCGATTTAGCTGACATCTCCATCATCGACCCTAGAAAAGAACAGGAAAACATCGATCGATTTGGGGATCTGTTCTTCAAAAAACGTGCTCGAAACGGTTTCAACACTTATGAAGCCCGAAAAATCATGCGCGAACGAAATTATTATGGCGCCATGATGGTTGAAACCGGCCAGGCCGATGTGCTTATATCCGGACTCACCCGTAAATATGCCGATATCCTCAAGCCTGCCTTATACATCATCGGCACTGCCGAAAACACCCGAAGGGTCGCCGGCATGTACATCATGATTACCAAAAAAGGACCGATCTTTTTTGCCGACACCACCATCAATGTGAACCCTACCGCAGAGGATTTGGTAGAAATTACGTTATTGACCGCAGAGGCGGTGCGTAATTTCAATCTTAAACCCAGGATTGCGATGGTATCCTTCTCCAACTTTGGCTCATCAAAAGACCCTCAAGCCAAGAAAGTTCGTCAAGCCGTACAAATCCTGCATGAGCGTCATCCCGACTTGATTGTAGATGGTGAGGTGCAGGCCAACTTTGCCTTCAACACGCAGCTGCTGGCCGATAACTTCCCATTCAGCATGTTGGCCAAGGAAGGTGCCAACACCCTTATTTTCCCCAATTTGGATTCGGGAAACATCGCCTACAAACTGCTGCAGGAAGCGGGCGATGCGGAAGCCATCGGACCCGTGCTTTTGGGAATGAAAAAACCTGTTCATATCCTACAATTGGGCAGTTCTGTTCGGGAAATCGTCAACATGGTGACCATCGCAGTGGTGGATGCCCAAGGAAAAAGCAAACAATAACCTGCAATCCGCCATCCTATGTTCTCCTATATTCAAGGAAAAATAAAGTCTCTCAGCCCCACTTCCGTACTGTTGGAGAACCAAGGGTTAGGTTACAAGATCAACATTTCGTTGCAGACATATTCGGCCCTGAAGGACCAAAACGAAGCACTGATTCACACTTTTTGCGTCATAAAGGCTGAAAACCAATCGAATTCATTTTTCTCGATATATGGTTTTGCGACCGATCAAGAGCGACAGCTCTTTTTACAATTGGTCAGCGTTTCGGGTGTTGGGCATAACACAGCACAATTGATACTTTCCTCTTTCGACCCAGAGCGTTTGGTTCGGATTATCGCCTCCGGGGATGCCGCTACCATGATGAAAGTCAAGGGTATAGGTGGCAAGTCGGCACAACGAATCATCATCGATTTGAAAGATAAAATTGGCAAAGGGATGTCGGATTTTTCAGTTACTGGTATGACCGTGGGCAATAATGTAAACGATGAAGCGTTGAGCGCTCTTGTGACCCTTGGTTTCAACCGCGTGGCCGCCGAAAAGGCATTGATGAAATCCTCCAAGGATATCGGACTTGATGCCAATGTGGAGGACTTGATTAAGAGTGCTCTCGGACACCTCGCATCCTGAGCTCACTACGCTTGGGAAATTGGTCGGGCGAAGGGTTTTTTGTAGTAATTTGGCAACTTAAAATTTTCGGATTGCGTAAACCCGTTTCCTGTCGGTAAACGTAACCTAAAAAGGTAATTTGTGCGACTTAAAAGTTTTATCAAATATTGTCTTGCCACTGGTTTGGCAATACCGGTGATCGGAATCGTTGTAGGTGGAGGTACTGTCATCAACCACCACTATGGCGCTTCCTCCATGGCTGATGGCCAGCTGCAGGTAACCGCTCCCCCGGATACGGGCAAAAAAAACGAACCCAAACTTCCTTACCCGTTCGAAGACAACCTGACCGATCCCCTTTCCAACAAACCGGAGGAAAGCCCGCTTTACCTTTCATCGCCATCGAATATTCAACTCTCCATCGATTACGATGAGAGCGAAAACCAATACAACATCTTCGAAAAAATAGGCGACCGCAATTTCCGTAGTCCGACCTACATGACATTCGATGAATTTGTAAGAAGCGAATACAAAAAGTCCACCAAAAACTATTGGAAAGAAATTACCGGAACGGGTGGCAGCGATCAAAAGCGCAGCATCATCCCCAAGATTTACGTGGGTGGACAGGCGTTTGACCGCATTTTCGGAGGCAACACGATTGATATCCGTCCGCAAGGATCCGCCGAGCTAACCTTTGGCCTAAACATTTACCGAAACGACAATCCGGCCATCCCAGAAAAGCAGCGACGCAACACTACGTTTGACTTCAACGAAAAGATTCAAATGAACGTAGTGGGAAACATCGGAGAGAAGATGAAGCTCTCCACCAACTACAACACGGAGGCTAGTTTCGACTTTGAAAACAAGATGAAACTGGAGTACAACGGACTCGAGGATGAGATCATCAAGAAAATCGAAGCCGGTAACGTCTCCTTGCCGCTGTCAGGTTCTTTGATTCAAGGAAGCCAAAGCCTTTTCGGTATCAAGACCCAATTGCAGTTCGGCAAACTCAAAGTGACCTCCGTGATTTCGCAACAGGAAGGACAATCCTCCACGATTGACGTACCTCCAGGGGGCGGACAGCAATCCACATTTGAAATCCAAGCGGACCAATACGAGGCCAACAAGCACTATTTCATTGCAGGCTATTTCAAAGACAATTACGACAAAGCGCTGAAGGAGTTGCCCATCATCAATTCGCCGGTGAACATCACCAAGATGGAGGTGTGGATCACCAACAAGAACAATAACACGGAAAACACCCGAGACATTGTCGCCTTCATGGACCTTGGCGAATACGACATCTTCAGCAACGCCTTGATTTCCCAAGGATCTTCTGTGTATCCATCCAACGACAAGTCGAACAACCTATATGCGTTGATGAACAACCAGTACTTGTCGTCGCGCGACATCAACAATGTTTCTCAAAGCCTGGATCCGTTGGCAGCCTTCCCATACAATTTCGCCCCACAGCAGGATTACATCCGATTGGTTGGAGCCAGGAAGCTGAATCCAAACGAATACACCTTTCATCCTAAACTGGGTTTCATCTCTTTGAACCAATCGCTTAATTCCAATGAAGTGCTGGCTGTCGCATTCGAATACACCATTGGTAACGAAGTTTACACCGTTGGTGACTTGACCACCTCGGGATTGAATGCACCGAAAGCACTCTTCGTGAAAATGCTTAAAAGCACCAACATCAATCCCAAGTTGCCCACATGGGACTTGATGATGAAAAACGTATACTCCATCGGCTCCTTTCAGGTGCAGCGAGAGAACTTCCGGTTGAATGTGATTTACAACGACAATTCGGATGGACTCAAAAAAATCAATGACCTGTTCTTCAGTCATGCCTTTCATATCTTC
>JBMTLM010000037.1:0-11338 GCA_049431185.1 Bacteroidia bacterium
CTCATCCTGGCACTTACACCGCTCTTCACATCCACATATTCACTTTGACGGGCTTCGAATGCGATTTGTTCAATCAAAATCGTAGCCAGCGTTGGTAAATGTATGTGGTCATGTTTCTCAGATCTGATTTCCTGAGAGGTGATTTGGGCGGCGATTTCAACCGATTCAGGATAGTGAGTGAGAATCTGTGACCCAATTCGGTCCTTTAACGGGGTAACGATGCTTCCACGATTGGTATAATCTTCGGGATTTGCGGTGAATACGAATTGCATATCCAACGGAAACCTCAGTTTAAAACCACGAATCTGGATATCTCCTTCCTGTAGAATATTGAAAAGTGCCACTTGAATTCGCGCTTGCAGATCAGGCAGTTCGTTGATCACGAATATGCAGCGGTTGGCACGAGGAATCATGCCAAAGTGTATGACACGCTCATCGGCGTAAGACAACTTCATGTTCGCTGCCTTGATGGGGTCCACATCTCCAATCAAGTCGGCAACTGTAACATCAGGAGTGGCCAACTTTTCTACAAAACGGTCATTGCGATGAACCCAGGCGATAGGGGTTTCATCACCCATGTTCGCGATGGTGTCTTTGGCATATTTGGATAACGGGTTAAACGGATCGTCATTGACTTCCGAGCCGGCTACAATGGGCATCCATTCATCCAGCAGATTCACCATCATGCGTGCAATACGGGTTTTTGCTTGCCCTCTCAACCCAAGCAAATTGATATTATGCTTGGAGAGGATGGCTCGTTGTAACTCCGGAATCACGGTGTTTTCGTAGCCATGTATTCCTTCAAAAGGGTTTTCGTCATTTTTCAATGCCTTGATGAGGTTCCTTCTCAATTCCTCTTTGATGCCTTGGTGGGCATGAGTGGATGCGTGTATTTTTAACTCGCCAAGGGTTTTGATGTCGTTCAGCTGCATGATTTCGGTTCTGTAAATGATTTTTTAGAGGGATTTTCTTTTTCGGCTTTTACGGTAGTCTTCATAAATCATCTGCCCCAAGCCCTTGAGACCGGCATAATACGCTTTGCCTTGGTTGGCTTCGGTGAAGTTGCTCACAAATTGTTGCAGATAGGGATCGCGGGCGATCATGAAGGTAGTGATGGGTATGTGCAATTTGCGCGCCTGCATAGCCTCCGCATAACATCGTTCTACAATCGACTGGTCCAATCCATTCGAGTTGAAGTAATAGGTGCCATCTCGATTGCGAAGACAACTGGGTTTACCATCGGTGATCATGAAAATCTGCTTGTTGGTGTTTCTCTTTCTGCGAAGGATATCCATTGCCAACTGCAGACCGGCCACCGTGTTGGTATGGTATGGACCCACTTGCAAATAGGGCAGCTCTTTTAAGGTTACCGGCCATGCATCGTTTCCAAATACAATGATGTCGAGTGTGTCTTTTGGATAGCGTGTCCTTATGAGTTCTGCCAAGGCCATGGCAACTTTTTTAGCAGGCGTGATGCGGTCTTCTCCGTAAAGGATCATGCTATGGCTGATGTCGATCATGAGCACCGTGCTCATTTGCGACTTATGGAAGGTGTCTTCCACCACTAAATCCTGCTCGCCGATTTGAAAATCATCAATCCCATTGGAGATTTGGGCTTTGCGAAGGCTTTCGGGCATGTTGATCTGTTCAAGGGAATCGCCAAAGCGAAAATCTCGGAGCTCACCCGTATGTTCATCGCCTGAGCCGGTGTAGGAGGTCTGGTGATTCCCCGATCCGGAGCGTTTCAGGTTTTTGAAGATTTGATCCAATGCCGATTGTCGGATCACCTGTTCCATTTTGGCTGTCAATGCTCCGCCGGATCCAGGCTCGGTTCCTGTTTCACGGATATACCCACGTTTTTTCAGGTCTTCGATGAAGTCATCAATGGTGTAAGTCTCATTGGTTAATTCATACTCCTTATCCAACTGCCGCAACCAATCGATGGCTTCATCGAAGTCACCTGATGTATGCACTATCAATTCCTTAAAGATGCCAAACAACTTGTCGAAAGGGGATTCGTCGTCGGCTTTGTAGGGAATGAACTTGTATCCGGATAGCATGCTTAGGTATAACAATTGGTAGCCCCAAAGTTTTAAAGTTAGTTAAAAAATAGGGTTTTTCGGTTCAGATGCACACATGCCGGTCTGGATTATAGTTTCACGGGGATCCGCCCCCTTTAACTTGGCGATTATCGATATCACGCTTTTTTGTAGGAGGTTTTTCATCCAAGTCAGAACATGCCATGGTTTTCACCCCATTGATCCAGGCAATCCATGCGCCACAATTTCGTAAGGAGTAAACCTCATCTCCATACCGGGTTTTAAAGATGATTGTTGTCGTATCGGGAAACCTTTTCTTCAGCTCCATTTTACGCGCATTAGTGTATGCTGCAACATACCAACCAAATCCCCTATGATTGGTTGCACTGTTATGTGCATCTACTAGTTCTTGGTCAGTCATCTCACTGAATCTCTTCTCACAACACTCTCTAAACTTGCGAAGGCTCTCATTGAATTCATGATTTTTCATTTCATTTATATTTTAGTTGTTTTCAGTATGCGTTAGGTCATTTGCTCTGACCAAGGTTGGCTTGCCATTAATATCCTCAATTTTTATGGGGATAGTGAAGGCGCAACCTGTGATGTTCCCTCTATCATTTCGACGATTGATCAGTTCGCAATCGATACCACGTTGGTAAAGTTCTTGATGGATGATCTTAACAGCCAACGTGGCGCTTGGAGGAATTGTTTCGAATGGCATCGCTCCTACTTGATTGAATGTGGCTATGAGTTCCTGGTTTGTTTGCAAGGAATATTTTTTCTTCATATCAAACTCTTTCTGAGCATTCGTTCTCCGATCGATTTCCGATTCATCCAATCGAATTTCCTCATCCGATTGTAAAGCCTCTATGATTTGTGCATCCAGTTGCTCCCAGGGGAATTCCTCGCGACCGAAATGTCCACCCGAAGCCGTTGCAAAAAATATAGGCTTTTTTAATCCGAGTTTTTCTATGATTTGGGATGGACGCAAGTCGAAGATGCGCTGACACGCTTTCGATACGCGGCTTTCTGCATAAATGGATGTATCATGCAGGTCGATATCAATGGAAAGGGGTGACTCAATGGCAATCCCGTAACTCAGTTGTACGGTGCATTTGGAGGCCAATCCGGCTGCAACGATGTGTTTAGCGACAAATCGGGCCATGTAGGCGGCGGATCTATCCACTTTGCTCCCATCTTTTCCTGAGAATGCACCTCCACCATGTGGACAAGCGCTACCATAAGTATCTACGATGATTTTGCGACCAGTAAGGCCCGTGTCGCCATGAGGCCCTCCGACCGTAAAGCTTCCTGAGGGATTGATCAGGATCATGGCATTTCCGGTTCCAAAGTGTTTTTCAAGCACGGGACTTACCACTTGCTCTTCTATGATTTCCCTTAATCGGTTTTTATTTATGGTTTCGTCATGCTGGGTGGATACAATTACTACATGGGCTGCCCTTGGTTTGCCGAATTCATAACGTACGGTAACTTGAGATTTGGCATCGGGCCTTAGAAACGGCATTTCGCCGGTTTTTCTCTTTTGGGCAAGTACATTCAGTATTTCATGGCTGATGGTGATGGCCAGTGGCATCAATTGAGAAGTTTCATCACATGCAAAACCGAACATCACGCCTTGGTCGCCAGCTCCACCATGTGCAACACTGGACGAAATTTCCGGACTCTGAGTGTGCGTTAAGTCGAGGTAGGTAGCGGTTTCGCAATCGAAACCTACTGCTTCCGATGTGTATCCGGTTTGTCGTAATACATCACGCGCAATTTCAATCAAAGGAATTTCAGGCTTTGCGGATGCCGATATTTCGCCAGCGATGATTACTTTTCCTGTAGTGATTAATATTTCGCAAGCCACTTTGGCATTTGGATCCACAGCGAGATACGCATCCAATATGGCATCCGAGATTCGGTCAGCGAGTTTGTCAGGGTGTCCCTCTGAAACAGCTTCAGAGGTAATAAATTTTTGATTTTTAGACATGTTTTTGATTTTTTAATTGGAAGTATTTGATTAGTGTAGCATTTTTTTAAAATAAGAAGCCCCTGTTGGCTTCCGCGCAACAGGGGCTGTGGCACGGCGCTTCCATGATGAGGGTTTTAACAACTCTCATGGCGCATCAATTTTCCACCGGGCGCTCGGGTCCGGTTGGCATCGATCCTCATTATTGAGAAACGAACTCTGGATGCTATGTTCTGAAAATCAAATTACGGAGGTCTTGTAGCCATGAATTTGAATGATATAGGGGTTGTATATGGAAACATACTTCAATCGCATGCCGGATTTATGCAATAGAGACGGAGACAAGATGACATTCGGGTGATTCCCGGATATTTTGACCTTCAAGGCCCGCATTGTTTTACCACCGTAGTTCCGTCTCGGTTGGCGCCCCACTGATGATGTAGGGAAACTCGGAATGCATCACAAATGTACAACAGCTTTTTAAAAAAACCAATGATGCGTAAAAAAAATTGTTTGTCAAAAATTGACAAAGGTGTTCAGCCAATGCGGAGTATGAAATAAAACAGGATCAATGCCAGCAGGAAATAGGCAACCCATTTTAGGCCTGTTGACTGTTTTGGGAATTCATAACCGCAAATGGGACATTCTTGGGCCTTCTCATCAATCATCATGGCACAGGACGGGCATTCTTGTTTGTTTTTTGCCATGTGAGCGGTTTCTTTGTGGCAAAGTAAATAAAAAGAAATATGCTAACCCAGGATCAGGCGGCCAGTATTATTTTGAATCATCCACGGGTAATGGAAGGCCGCAGAAAACACATTCGTACTTTCCGCAAAGGGGGTAAAGTGTTTGCGACAATCAATGAAATCGAAAACCGATCGTGCTTGCGGTTAAACCCCATCGACCAGGATGTTTTTTGTAGATTATTGCCTCAACATGTTTACAAAGTGCCTAATAAAAACGGCTCCTATGGATGGACGCTTTTCTTGCAAAAAAAAATTCCTAAAAAGCTATATAAGGATGCGGTTCACTGCGCCTATTCAAACATTATCGCTTTGGCTATAAAATCTTGAGGCTGCTGATCATTCCTGTTCTGTGTCACTTTCACTTACGTCCTCGGCCTCTATATCCTCAATCTCATCAGGCAGTAAGCTGATTTCACCCATGAAGTGGGCTGGTATCGATTTATTGGTTTTGGCTTCCAATTGGCGGATTTTATCAAATCTGCCCAAAATGGTGCTTCCCTTCTTGGCGCCGGTGGAAAGATGATCCATCGCCGACTTATAGGCGGTTCGGGCCGTGTCAAGACCCAATGACACCTTTTCCATTTGCTCCAAAAACATCACGAACTTATCATGCAAAGCTCCGCACTGCTTGAAGATTTCATCCACGTTCCTGATTTGGTTTTCTTTCTGCCATAGGAGTTTGATCACCCTCAGTGTGGCCACCAGGTTGTTCGGTGTTATCAGAACGATTTTACGTTTAAGTGCCTTGTTGAAAATCTCGGGGTTCTCGTTTAATACCAACGTAAGCGCTGACTCAACAGGCATGAACATGAATACATAATCGGGCGTCTTCATGTTGGGCAAAGAGTGGTAGTTCTTGTCGCCCAGCTTTTCGATATGGTCGGTTACGCTTTTGATATGCGCTTGTAATGCGGCGCTTCTTTTTTCCTGTGTTTCCGCATTGTGGTATTCAACATAGGCGGTCAATGACACTTTGCTGTCGATGATCAGGCAACGTCCTTCAGGCAGGTTCAATACAAAATCGGGTCTGCGGTTGGTCTCCTGTTCGTCGTCATAAACATGGGCTTCCCTGTTGTAATCCACATAACGCTCCAATCCTTCCGATTGCAAAATCATATGTAATCGATCTTCCCCCCAATTGCCTTGCATCTTTACATCTGCCTTCAGTGCGGATGCCAGTTTGCGTGCATCATCACTGAGCTGGGTATTCATCTTATGTAACGACTCTATTTCACCTTTCAGTGATGTGAGATCCTTGATGTCTTCTTTACGGGTGGCTTCGATTTTTTCACGAAATTCGTTTAGTTGTGATTTCAAAGGGTCCATGATGGTGACGAGCTCCTTCTTGTTCTCGTCTACGAACAGCTTTTTTTTCTCCTCTAAAATCTCATTGGCCAGGTTCTTGAACAATTGCTGAGATTGTTGTCTCAAGCTTTCCATTTCCTGGTTGAATGTCGACAGCTTCTCGTTCAAATGCACTTCTTTATCCAAGGCTGATGTGAGTTGTTTGTTCAATTGCACAACGGCATCGGACTTTTCCTTGAACTGTTGTTCGCGCTCCTGCAATTGTTGTTGTAATTCCTGATAGGAAGTGCGTAAAATGAATTTGGCCTCTACCTCCTGGCGATCCATGGTGGACCCTGTGAGACGAACCACTTCTTGTTGCTGCGTAGCGAATGCTGATTTCAACCGATCAAGTTCCGCCTGGGTACGTTCATAGTTGGACGTAACGTTTTCATAAAGGCCTTTGGACACAAAATCACTTTCTAGTTTCTCCTGACTTACCGACTTAGCCTGTCGCAACTCCAGTTCCCTGTATTTTTGATCCAATTCATTGTATTCGGAACGAGGTACCTGATCTCCGGTGGATTTGCTTTTCAAATAAAAGAAAACAATCAACGAACCGGATAAAATTCCAGCTGCAAGAAAAATTAGAGATTCCATGATTTTGACAGATTTTGACACTCCATGAGTGCCTTGTTACCTATCAAAAATAAAAAACCCCCATCATTCATGGCGGGTCTGTTCAAAACATTAACGGCTGTTGGACATCAGTCCGTTAACCCTTCTGCTACATCAATAACCACTGCATTGATAGGGTTTTTTCGTCCGATGTATCCGCCGGGGAATCGGACTTGGTAGTCCGTCCAACCGGTTGTTCCTGCCCTAGGGTCCGGCTTATAGTAATCTGTAGACAGGATCTGGGCTCCGGAGGCGAATGCAGCGTTCATTCCGGAATAATCCCCGTTTCTAGCCTCGATGGTACCGGCATCGCATCGAGTCCGCACGATGTAACCCTGCTGTACCAGGTTTTTGATCTGAGAGCTGTCGGCACGCGCATCATTCAAGATAACAAATGCGGCTTCTGGTTGCGCAGCATCTTCATAGGTGAACATGGCCCTCCCTGTCAAAGAAGGGTGGCCTTGCTTGTAAAAACCGGCAGCACTTCCCTCCATGATCAACACGACTTTGCCTCGAGCGTCTCCCAATTTTGGCCAATTGCCTTGCAGTGCGGCCTCCCTTAAGGTGGCATAACCGCCCCGTAGCATGTCTGGGGTAAAGAGGCCTTGCAGGTTTGATCCGAATACATCCCTGACTTCCTGATCCAAAGCATCTGCGGCAGCTGCATCCCATGCTGGGGCGGGGGTGAATCCTTGGGTTGCCAGGAAGGGGTCGTCTCCCGGAGAGTCAGACTTCGTCTCAACATTCACAAACAAGGGCAAATGGTTGGGGTGGGCTGCCGACCAGTTTTTGATCGCTTGTAGGGCTTGACGGAATGTATAGAAATGCGTGTTGTAATCAACATCCTTGATGTGTAACACTTTCATGCCGGGTTGGTTCAATGCAGGGATACCGGACGATAATGGCAAACCGACATAGGAGTTGCCAAACCGCTCATCGAATGCATTGCCCAACGGGTCGTTATAAATATCGATTTCCAAACCTCGTACACCGAAATCATTCATTTGGCTTTCAATGGGCAAATGGTCATAATCCAGGGTGGTTGGGTCGTACTGTGGGGGAATTAATGCCTGTACGGAAAGTAAAAACGAATAAACGGTGTCGGTGGTCATTTGCCGATAACTATTGTGGGAGGCAATCAGTTGTATCTGATTCATCCGCAATTGCTCATTTTGGGGGTTTGGCGCAGGGATGGAATCGTTTGTATCGTCTTTCTTACAAGCGCTTGCAAATAAGGACAAAGCAAGTAACACGACAGGAATACGAGGGTTCATACGGATTCGGTTTAAGCTCAAATGTACAAACCCTTTTGATTTGGCCAACTTGCTTGCCATTGTGTATTTTTGAAAACAAAACGCTTTATACCTATGTCGGAAAACGCCGCCTTCAATTCTTCCAAGGCCCCCGAACCCGTTGGGGCTTACCCGCACGCCCGGCGCGTCGGGAACTTGTTATTCCTTTCTGGTGTTGGACCGAGAGAGCGGGGTACCAAAAAAATCCCAGGCGTTGAATTGGATGAGCAAGGCAAAATCCTTTCTTACGACATCGAAGCACAATGCCATTCCGTATTCAAAAACGTCAGGGCCATTTTGGAAGAGGCCGGTTCCAAATGGGAAAACATGGTAGACGTGCAGGTCTTCCTGACCAATATGAAAGATGATTTCGCAACCTACAACCGACTCTAAGCCGAGTACTACAAGGATGCCAATCCTAGCAGGACTACCGTAGAGATAAATTGTCTGCCTACGCCGATTGCCATCGAGTTGAAAGTGATTGCCACCATTTGACATGATGTCTGCATCTATCGTGTTTTGCAATGCCGATGTTGACTTCGTGCTACGCGATAAAACACTTTTACGGAAATGGATGCACCATTGTGCGCATTTAAAGAAAAGAAAAATCTTTTCTCTTACGTATGTTTTTTGCAGTGACCCTTATCTCCGTAAAATGAACAGGAAACATCTGCAGCACGATTATAATACCGACATCATCACATTCCCGGAAATTACTGGGATAAGAACAGCAGTATCCGGAGAATTGTACATCAGCATCGACCGGGTCAAAGCCAATGCAAAGGAATACGGTGTGTCTTTTTCCAATGAACTTCGACGTGTAATGATCCATGGGCTGTTGCACTTATGTGGCGAAGATGATAAAAGTGGTAAGTCTGCCGCTAAAATGCGTAAAGCGGAGGATGCTTCTTTGGCATTGTTTCAAAAAATCCGAATCAAAACTTAGGTTGCATTTGTGTGTTATTATAGCCATAAAACCTTTAAAACCTTATTCATTCGTCCCATCTATGAACATCAATCGAAAAAATGCCATTGGTCTGCTCGTCTATATCGCATTCTTATGCAACTTGCCCGTTGCAGCCCAAAAGTCAACCACCATCCGCCCCGGTGAAAACCTGATTGTTAAAAACATTCCAGAGTTAAATACGTCCATTGCTACCGAGGTTCGTCGCTATACGGAATCCCGTTCGGCTTCAGCCGTGGACTGGCATCCCACCCAAAGGGAAATGTTGATCACCACCCGCTTTGGCAACACGGCCCAACTCCATTATCTGAAAAACCCGATGGGTGCCCGTACACAGATTACTTTCTTTGAAGAGCCGGTAGGTAATGCCACTTTTGAACCTGTCAATGGCAACTATTTTATTTTTACCAGGGATGTAGGTGGTAATGAATTCTCGCAGATGTACCGATACGACATGTCGGATGGGCGCTCTACATTGATTTCTGACGGTGGACGATCACAAAACGGCAACATCCGCTGGAACAAATCCGGAAACAAAATCCTGTTCACCTCTACTCGCCGCAACGGTGCTGACCGTGATCTATGGATGATGAATCCGATGGATCCCGCTTCCTCCACCATGGTGATGGAGGTGAAAGGCGGGGGATGGAATATCAATGATTGGTCGCAAGATGAACAGCAAATATTGATATCAGAAGGTCTTTCCGTGAATGAGAGTCACCTGTACCTCTACAATGTGAATACTAAATCCAAAGTGGAAATTGGGCCCTTGTCTAAAAAGGAGAAAGTGGTGAATGGCTCGGCCCGATTCAGTATGGATGGCAAATATATTTTCTTCGTCACCGATTTCGGAAGTGACTTCAGGCGTTTGGCACGCATGAAGACCGACGGTAGCGAAATCCGGTATATCACAACTGACATCAAATGGGATGTGGCCGGGTATGACCTGAAGGATGATGGTACCCGAATCTTGTTTACTACAAATGAAGATGGATTGGGTAAAGTATATGTGATGGAAACCACCAATCTTACTTGGCAACCTATTACCGCCTTACCCAAGGGACAAATCGGCGGTGCTTCATGGCGGCCGCGCAGCGAAGACTTTGTATTCGGCTTCTCATCCGCAAGCAATAATTCCGACATCTATACTTATTCATTCGAAACCTTTAAAGTGGAACGGTGGACGGAAAGCGAGTTGGGAGGAATTGTCGCCACCAATCTAAGAGACGAGGAACTGATTCGATGGAAGAGCTTTGATGGCTTGGAAATTTCAGGATTCCTTTATCGCCCCAACCCCAAGTTCACAGGTAAGCGTCCGGTCATCATCAACATACATGGTGGTCCCGAAGGACAATCTCGTCCCGGATTTCAAGGACGCAACAATTATTTTTTGGAGGAATTGGGTATTGCCATCATTTATCCCAATGTCAGGGGCTCTACCGGTTACGGAAAAAAGTTCGTCGCCATGGATAATGGGTTTCTACGGGAAAATTCCGTCAAAGATATCGGCGCGCTGTTGGACTGGATAGCCACACAACCGGATCTCGACAAGGATCGCATCATGGTAACGGGTGGTAGTTACGGTGGCTATATGTCATTGGCTGTCTCGGTCATGTATGCCGATAAGATTCGCTGTGCCATTGACGTAGTGGGCATCTCTAATTTTGTTACGTTTTTGAAAAACACGGAGGATTATCGCAGGGACTTGAGAAGGGTAGAGTATGGTGATGAGCGTGATCCCAAGATGAATGCATTCCTCGAAAAAATATCTCCCAACAATAATGCAGCCTCCATCAAAAAACCTCTGATGATCGTGCAAGGCGGCAACGACCCCCGCGTTCCAAGAACAGAGGCGGAGCAGATGTTCAACACCTTGAATAATGCCGGTAAAACAGTTTGGTATTTAGAAGCTAAAGATGAGGGGCATGGCTTCCGGAAGAAAAACAATGTTGACTTCCAGTTTTACGCCACGGTGGAGTTTATGAAACGTTATCTGTTGGAATAATGCATCATTGCTTCAGGACTTTCATACGGATGCTTCCATCGACCGCACGAATCATGTAGATGCCTTGAGGCCATTCGCGGGTGTTTATGGATGATTTTTCTCCACCAACCAGGTTTAAATCGTTTACAATGGTGCGGCCAGAAACATCCATGATGGTGATGACGGTGTTTAATCCCACAGGCAGCAATAATGTCAATTGATCGCCGAATGGAACAGGTGAAGCCATCATCAGCGTAGTGGATGATTCATCCAGCCCTGTGTTGATACCTGTTACAGTCAGGCACAAAGATGTATCGGTACATCTACCTTGTGACAAAACGACTGCATATTGACCGTTGGCCGTTGCAGTGAAAAACTG
>JBMTLM010000038.1:0-10871 GCA_049431185.1 Bacteroidia bacterium
TTGGATTACTCCTCCTTCGTAGGCAGGATTGCTATTGGTCGTGTTTACAGGGGTACATTCAAAGAGAATATGCCAGTGACCTTGATGAAGAAAGACGGCAAAGGCGTTCGCACCCGTGTTAAGGAGCTGATGACTTTTGAAGGATTGGGACGGGCCAAGGTATCCGAAGTGTCGGCTGGTGACATTTGTGCCATTGTAGGACTGGATGATTTTGAAATCGGCGATACCGTGGCTGACTTTGAAAATCCAGAGGCGTTGCAACCCGTTGCCGTTGACGAGCCAACCATGAATATGCTTTTCACCATCAACAATTCTCCATTCTTCGGAAAGGAAGGCAAGTTCGTTACCTCTCGACACCTTCGCGATCGACTATTTAAGGAATTGGAGAAAAACCTTGCCTTGAAAGTGGAGGAAACGGGCTCCCCTGACGCTTACATCGTATATGGCAGGGGAATTTTGCACTTGTCAATCCTCATTGAAACCATGCGCCGCGAAGGTTATGAATTACAAGTGGGCCAGCCCCAGGTAATCATCAAGGACATCGATGGTGTGAAAAGTGAGCCCGTGGAGTCACTCACCATTGATACGCCTGAAGAAGTTGCCGGCAAGGTAATCGAACTGGTAACACAGAAAAGAGGCGAGCTGCTCATCATGGGGCCCAAGGGCGACTTGCAACATTTGGAATTTGATATTCCCGCAAGAGGATTGATCGGTTTGAGAAATGCGATATTGACTGCCACAGCAGGTGAGGCCATCATGGCACACCGTTTTAAAGCATACGAACCATGGAAGGGAAATATCCCTGGGCGCATCAATGGCGTTTTGATCAGCATGGACAAGGGTGCTTCCACCGCTTACTCCATTGATAAAATGCAAGACCGTGGTGCGTTTTTCATCAGTCCAGGAGAAGAGGTGTATGCGGGGCAAGTAATTGGTGAGCATATCCGTCCCGGTGATTTGGTCATCAATGTGACGCGCGCCAAACAGCTGACCAACTTCCGCGCTTCCGGTAGCGATGATAACGTAAGGATTACTCCAAAAATCGATTTTTCTCTTGAAGAAGCCATGGAATATATCGAATGGGATGAATACGTGGAGTTGACTCCGAAATCCATTCGACTTCGCAAGATTTACTTGGACGAAAATGAAAGGAAGCGCCAACAGAAAAAAGTGATGGCTTAAAACAGCCCGCCTGAAAAAGCAAAAAGGTGACGGATTCCGTCACCTTTTTTATTGGGATACTAAAGATTACTTCACACGCTCCACATAGGAGAAATTCCTAGTATCAACTTTAATCTTTTCACCTTGGTTAACAAACAACGGTACATTGATGATCGCGCCGGTTTCAAGTGTCGCCGGCTTGAGGGTATTGGTGGCGGTGTCACCTTTCACACCAGGCTCGGTATAGGTAATTTCCAATTCCACGAAAGTTGGTCCCTCAGCGAGAATTGGATTATCTTGCTCAAAAGCGATTTTTACGGACATACCTTCCTTCAAGAACTGAGAAGCCTCACCGAATAATGATTCGGGAATATGCACCTGCTCATAGGTCTCATTATCCATACATACATAGTGTTCGCCTTCCTTGAAGATATATTGCAGCTCCTTGTATTCTACGCGGGCGATTTCAACTTCTTCGCCGGAACGGAAGCGGTACTCGGCGAGTTTACCGGTCTTGAGGTTTCGCATTTTCGCTTGATAAAAAGCCCTCAAGTTACCGGGAGTGCGGTGTTGATATTCGATGATTTGACACAATTCGCCGTTAAAACGGATCACTGAACCGACGCTGATGTCTCCTGTATTTGCCATTTGCTATTAGGGATTTGATACTAGATTCAACATTAAAAAGAAAAGGCAACGCTTTGGGGCGCTGCCTTGGTTGTAGGGTTAACCGAATCAGCCCTCTACCACTTCGAAAGTGATCGGGACGGTGATGTCGCGGTGCAATTGAACTTCGGCGGTATAGGTGCCCAAGTTCTTGATGTGGTCGGTTTTGATCGAAATTTGACGCTTTTCGATATGCTGACCCATGCGCTTCAACACATCGGCAATTTGCTGCGTAGTTACGGAACCGAAAAGTTTGCCATTTTCACCCACCTTGGCAGGAATGGTAAGTACCACGTTTTCGATGGCTGACTTCACCTTTTCGGCTTCCATTTTGATTTTCTCCACCTTGTGTTGACGCTGACGCATCACCTCGGCGTTGATCTTTCGGTTGGTGTCGTTAGCAATTACAGCCAAACCGTTTGGGATCAAGTAGTTCAATCCATACCCGTTGCGCACTTTCACGACATCGTGAGCGTAGCCCAGGTTTTTCACATCTTGTTTCAGAATCACTTCCATGTTGCGTTCCTCCTTACTTTAAAAGATCGGTTACATAAGGCATCAAAGCCAAGTGGCGTGCCCTTTTAACAGCGGTCGAAACCTTGCGCTGAAATTTCAGGGACGTTCCCGTAAGACGACGGGGTAACACCTTACCTTGTTCGTTTACGAAACGGGTAAGGAAGTTGGCGTCTTTATAGTCAACATACTTAATGTTGAGTTTCTTGAAGCGGCAGTATTTTTTCTTGTTGACCTCTACTGCGGGAGGGTTGAGATATCTTACTTCGTTGCTTGACATGTTTCTACCTTTTTCAGTTTGCGGTTTCCTCCTGTTTCTTTTGTGCGGCGTTCTTACGCTTCTTCTCATTGTACACCACGGCGTGTTTGTCGAGGGCTACAGTTAAGAAACGCATGATGCGCTCATCACGTTTGTACTCCAGTTCAAGCTTGGCAACAACGCTGCCGTCGCCTTTGAACTCAGTGAGGTAATAGAACCCGGTATTCTTTTTCTGGATCGGGTAGGCCAGCTTTCGTAATCCCCAATTGTTCTCATGAACAATCTCGGTACCGTTGTCGGTGAGGATCCTGCGGAATTTGTCGACCGTTTCAGTCACCTGCTCCTGCGAAAGAACAGGATTCATGATGATTACGGTCTCATAATGCTTTGGCATGCCGTGGTTTGTTTATTGTTTTTAGACCCCTGAATTGGGGAGGGCAAATGTACAAACTTTTTGTAATTCAAACAAGTATGGGGGTAGCTATTTTCAGAACTACCGATTGTTCAGATAAAAAAACAGAAAAGCAAACGCAAATAACTGTTTTTCAAACACATACTATTCGTGTCGGAGTGCCTCAATGGGGTCGAGTTTGGCCGCCTTCAATGCTGGATAGAGCCCCGACACCACTCCAACGATGAAGCAAAGCACAACCCCGGAGATCATCCATTTCCAAGGAATGATGAATCCAGCCGCAAAAAAGAGACCCATCACGTTTCCGATTCCCACCCCTAATATGATTCCCAAAACCCCTCCCAACTGACAAATCACAATGGCCTCGACTAAAAACTGCCTTTTGATTTGTTCCTTGGAGGCTCCTAATGATTTTCTGATTCCAATCTCCCGCGTTCTCTCGGTGACACTGACCAGCATAATGTTCATCAAGCCAATGGAGGCCCCTAGCAAGGTGATGAAACCGATGATGGTGGCGGCAATAGTGACATAAGCCAACTGGCTGATGACCAGATTAGCCAAACTGTCGCTTTGGACTATTTCAAAGGAATCATCCTCTCCCGTGATGTCGCCCCTGACCACACGAAAGGTGCCGGTGGCCTCGCCTTGGGCCGGCTCCAGCTCCGCCACGGCATTGGTCTTTACAGAAATGGTGTAGGATGTTTTATTATCTCCATACCGCTGACGAACATTCATTAAAGGAATGATGCAAACCTTGTCGCCGCTGAATGCAAATGAGGCGCCTTTTTCTTCCAAAACCCCAATCACGCGATACTTGTTTGTTCCCACACTGATCAACTGCTCCAAGGGATCCTCTCCTGACTTGAATAATGTGTTGGCCATTTCAAAACCTAAAATGGCCACGTTGCTACCCGACTCTAATTCGTGTATCGAAAAATTACGACCGGTGCGCAGCTGATAACCGGATGCAGCCAAATACCCTTCATCCGCACCCGTTATGGTGACATTGGGATTAGACTCGACCTCTCGATATTTGAGAACCCCTACCATAGAGGCCGTGGTGGAAACGGAAACGATGCCCGGATAGGAATACCGATCTTTGAAAAGTTGGGCCTGGTTGTAGGTAATCTTTTGATAACGCTTAGGTCGTTTACCATCACGGCCGATGCGTATCCCCATACCGTAATTTCGGATGGTGAAGGTGTTGGCCCCCATATTTGAAAAACTACTGTTGATAGAAGACTCAATCGCATCGATGGCCGTAAGAATGCCCACCAATGCCATGATGCCGATGGCGATGATTAGGGCGGTAAGGGTAGTACGGAGCTTTTGCGCTCGTACCGAACCTAACGCCACTTTGATGTTTTCAGAAAGATTCATGGCCTACCGACGTAGCTTCAAAATTAAACCTAATAATGCATAAAATTCATTGAATGGCACGATTTTAGATGATTGGAATTGACATACAAGACTAATATCCTTATCATTGCAAAAAACAATCTTATCATGAAAAAGCTAGTTTTCACATTTGCCTTTTTTTTAGGCACCTTCGTTTACGCCAATGCCCAAAGCAGTCAATCAGTTGCCACGGATGGTGGCACACAGGTGACCAGTGGCGGAACCACCATTAAGCCTGAAATGACGGCCGTTGAAACTCCCGCATCCAGCTGTGGATCCAAGTCAAAAGCCTCAGGCAGCGGATGCTGCTCATCCAAAAAAGCCAGTGCTGAAGCCTCGGCCAAGAAATCCTGCTGCTCATCCGGTGAATCCAAAAAATCCGGATGCAGTGACAAAGCCCATGGAAACGATGAAATGAGGAAGGAGAAGGATTGACCCTTCCGAGTTTTTATTCAAATTCAAACTCAATCCATCAAAACTTAATCACCGCTTGCTGAAAATCCCGAACCCTGGTTCGGGATTTTTATTTGCCGGATTTTTGACAACCCGGAGGATCCGCTTTGCACATTGTGTCGCTGAGCTCCGCAGAATACCGTTGTGCACCTTTTCGAACCATATGCACCAAATCATAATAATATTCCTTTCTATTGAGTTCAAGCCCATGGTTCCAGAAAAACAAATACGGAGTGCCACGGTCAGCCGTTAACCGTTCAATCATTGAGATACACGTTTCATATTTTGGAAATGAGGCTCCTCCTATCACCGGCGAACTGGTGAACACAACCTTGATGTTTTTTTCATCAGCCAAGTCCAAGACTTCCTCCATCATCCTTAAACCATCCTGAAAATTACCAACGGAATCAAACGGCTGTTGAACGGTCTTCATGCGCTGTTCGTACTGGGATTCCCAGTAGTCATTCCAGCCTGAGTCAGCAAGATTGACATAGCCGGCATTTTCATCCGCTGAGTTTTCTCCCAAACCTAACAGCGACTTCACGGCAATCCACTTCTTCAAATCATCGTAATAGAATATTCGAAAAAATGGCAGATAAGTTAGATACCGCAGATCTGGTTCGATGACAAAAACACGTTCCCGGATTTCTGGATCCGACAAAAACGGAAGATAATGCGGTAGCTCCAGCATTTGGTCGGTTTCAAGGGTAAAGTCATCAATGTGCAAAACCAAAAATCTAGGAGCAGGATGCGCTTTCAAATAGGCCTTCAATAGGATTTTCATGGATGCCACGCGAGCGCCGTTCACACCACCATTGTATACCTTCATACCCGTACGTTCGGTGATCAACCTTGCATCAAGATGCGCCAAAGCCCTGGAACTACCCAGGCAAAGCACGTCAAATCGTGTGGAGTCTACCATCAACACATTCATCTTTCCAGAGACCTCCTCGGTTGACTTCCTAAATCCCAACTGAAGCAATTGGTCAAAAGCCATCAGGACGATAAGGGAAAACAAAATCGCAATTAATATCTTGATGATGGTTCGCTGCATGATCAAAATTGAAAATAGATGAAACTTTTTGAACCCATGACACCAAAACAGAAAACAAATACCAATAACAAAGTGGCTAGGAATAAACTCCCGAAAGGACTCCTGAACAGGCTTTTGCCGTAATCGCTTTCAAGGAAAAACAACATTACAACAAAAACAAATGATAGGAATAAACTGAAAACGCCGAAGCCTTTGATCACTGGATTCCAATCTGACCCACCAATGAAGAGATCTAAAATCTTACGAATGACAATTACTGCATCCCCCATGTTGCTGGCCCTGAAAAATATCCATGCAAAGCAAACAAGCAAGCAAGTCAACAATATTTTTGGGAAGCGAAAGCGATACCATGACAAGAGTGGCGACGACTGATATTTTGAAAGCAAATCATTTAGAAACAAACCGCCGACCAGGTAGGAACCATGCAGAGCACCCCAAACCACAAAGGTCCAGTTGGCACCATGCCAAAATCCACTCACCATAAAAGTGATGTACAAGTTGTAGTACCACCGCCACTTGACCACGCGATTACCGCCGAGAGGTATGTACAGATAATCGCGAAACCAAGTAGACAAGGAAATATGCCAACGGGACCAAAATTCCGCAATACTGGCTGAAAAATAAGGAGCCTTGAAGTTATCCATGAGCCGAATGCCCAATAAGCGTGCACAGCCGATGGCAATGTCGGTATAACCGGAAAAATCGCAATAAATCTGTACGGCAAAAAACAACGTAGCCAACAAGACATTGAAACCGTCGAATCCTTCGGGAAACAGATACACCTTGTCGACGTATTGCGATAGTCGATCGGCTACCACCAATTTCTTAAAAAAACCAAGCGCCATCAGCACAAAACCCGACATTACCATTTCAGAATCGACCTTGTTACGCAGATCCTTGAGTTGTGAGATGAGGTTGCCGGCTCGCTCGATTGGCCCCGCTACCAATTGCGGAAAGAACGTCACAAACAAAGTGAAGAATCCGAAATTGCGCTCCGCCCTTAATTCTCCCCTGTACACATCAATGACATATCCCATGATTTGAAAGGTGTAAAAGGATATTCCCATGGGAAGCAGCAAATTGATCAACGGAACATCACGGTCAATCCCAGTCAGGTTGAAAAAGGCATTGATGTTCTCCGTAAAAAATCCCGCATATTTAAACAACACCAAAACGCCCATATTGAAAAACACCGACAACCACAGAATCCTTTTTTTGTGTTTGGGCAGATTGGCTTTTTCAATGCTGATTGCACTTGCAAAATTTACCAGACAAACGAAAAGCAACAGCCATATATATTCTGTTTTCCATGCCATGTAAAACCAAAGGCTGGCCAACAGTAACAATATCCAGCGAAATCGCACCGGCAAGAGATAAAAAAGCAGGAGCGTTAGCGGGAAGAAAATGATAAACTGTAGCGAATTGAACAGCATCAGGGATTACCTTAACTCTATAATCGGCTAAAGTATTAAATCAAGTGTAAATCACAGCATGGACATCAGCCGCGAAAGGCAATTGATGATTGGATAATCGCCATCTAATCGAGGTGGGCTTTCAGGGTCATATAAGCATGCTTTCATGCCTGCATCCAAGGCACCCTTGATATCGGCATCCAAATTATCGCCTACCATCAAACACTGATCAGGCATTGCGGAGATTAGCGAAGCAGCGTGGGTGAAGATAGCGGGATGTGGTTTTTTGAATCCGATTTGTTCCGAGATCAAAACATGATTGAAATAATCACGCAATCCGCAATGAGCAATTTTAACATGTTGCACCTCTGTAAATCCATTGGTGATCAACGCCAGGCTGTATTTGCCACTGAGGTAAGAAAGTGTTTCATGTACGAAGGGGAATAGATTCATTTTCCGTGGACTTTCTTGGACATAGTCGGTAGCCATAGAATCGGCCAGCAGGTCATCAGTGATTTGAAAATGCATCAAGGTATTGGCAAATCGACCCTTCCGAAGATGTTCTTTGCCGATCTTGCCCTGACCGTATGCTTGCCACATCTCATGATTGATGTTTTCATAAACCGAAAGAAACGCATCCAAATTACCAATACCCATAGTGCTCAGCTCATAGCGCAGGTATAAGTCTGCTATGGTCTCCCTGGAATTGGTTTTAAAATCCCATAGTGTGTGGTCTAAATCAAAAAAAACCGCTTTAATCTGATTCATCCCACTACCCTTTCTTTCAATGCTGGCATATTGGCCACATGAAACAATTCAAAAAAACCTGTCAAAACCAACGACCAAAAAACGATGGAGAAAAACATATACAAAAATATCTTGCCCTTATGATCTTCAAAAAGATTTAAAATCACCGTTCCAACAGGGATCGAAATCACCACAGGGGTGAGAAATGCCACTCCAAGGAGGCCGTATTTGCGCCATAGTTTCACAAACCTGCGTGATCGTTTGGAAAATATCTTTTTTCGTTCATCCAAAGGATGCACCAAGTCCTCCTCGTGACCGGGCCTGATGATGAGTTTTGTTCCATTCATCGCCGATAAAAACTTCCTTCGCAACCAACCTATGGCGATTTGTATCTCTAAGCTGAAAAAAGTAAAAATCCAAACCCCTAACATCCCACCGGAAACACAATAAACCACGGTTTCGAAGAAGGAGAATTGGTAGTCCTCTTGAAGATAGGCAAAAGTTGGTCCGCCTACAAACTTGACACTGCTGACCAAGATGACAATAATGACCTTGAAGAAACCTTCCACTACCTACTTAAATTCATGAACCAATCAAATCTTGTCACCATAGGCCAAGTCACCCGCATCGCCCAAGCCGGGCACAATGTAAGATTGGGCGGTCAACTCCTCATCCACGGCTCCCACCCAAAGGGTGATATTGGTTGAGAGGTGCTTTTTTACATATTCCACCCCTTGGTTACTGGCAATCACAGATACCACATGCGTATGAGCCGGCACACCCCTTTCCAGCATGGCCTTGTAGGTCATCACCATGGATTGGCCGGTTGCCAACATCGGGTCGGTTAAAATCACAATACGTCCATCCAAAGAAGGAGCAGCTACATACTCCAAGCTGATTTCAAAACTACCATCCTTGTGATGTTTACGGTAAGCGGAGATGAACGCATTGTCGGCTTGATCGAAATAATTGAGTATTCCTTGATGCAATGGCAAACCGGCCCTTAAAATGGTAGCAACGACAGGTTGTTCGGCAGGTACCTGCATCGGAGCCACCCCCAACGGTGTGGTAAAATCCTGGAGGTGATATGGCATTTGTTTGCTGATCTCATAGGCTGCAATCTCTCCGATCCGCTCCAAATTACGCCTGAATCTAGCGCGGTCGTTTTGGATGTTGACATCCCTAAGCTCGGCTATGAAGCGGCTGACAAGTGAGTTCTGTTCTGAAAGGATCCTTACCATTTGATCTGATTATTTTATTTGTTCGAAGCACTATGAAACCACCGCAATTCGGATGAAGCAAAGTATAAAATTAACGGTCAATTGTTTTTAGCCCACCGGATAATGGTTGGCAGCCTGTTGATTGTGATGTGTAAATATAGGCATTCAGCGGCACCAAAGCCCGAATAAAATCTGGCCAGATCGGAATCATTGGATCCCTCAAAATCCAGGAATTGCAAGCGTCCAACGGCATCGTGTATAAACGTATCAACCAACAAATGCATCACCGAGAGTGTTCTGCCCTCGTTAGAAACCCCCGAAAAAATAAAATAGGCCCCTTGACCGGTTTCGAAAAACACGGCGCCTCCACACGGATTTCCCTTTTTGTCATGAGCCATCCAAATGGAAACTCGGGCATGCCTTGCAACCGCCCCACAGAGCTTTTTAAAAACAGCGTGTCCGCGATCGGGATAATGACCCAGACGACCTCCCCTGCCTTTTTCAAAAAAGCGGATGATGGTTGCCAAATCCCCATCAGCATGTATGGTAACCCCGGCATCGATCGCCTTTCTGATATTTCGCTTATGGTTGTTGGAATAGGATTGCCTGATCATATCAACCTCTGATCCCAAAGGCAACACCAGATTGCGTTTGGATTCAACCGAAATTGAAGTGTCGCTGATGGCATTAGCTACATTCAGATTCAAATCGATGTAACGGAATTTTTCAGGAATCGCAGAAAGGAAGCGTTTGATTTGTGAATCATTGATCGGATCCATTGCAAATATCCCCAGCTGCTGACAATAAGGAGGCGTAAACACGTAATGAATGAAAAACTTGCTACGGCATGGCAATGGCATCACGGCTTGATAATCGCCTTCCACCAACGCACACCAATCCGGACTCACTGCATCCAAGTACCATGTGTATGCGTAAATGTTGGTATGGCCTGCGGAGGCCATGACATTGTTCCACCGATCATCGATGATTTCCTCACGTGTCAAAAACCTGATGAGGGAATGGCTCATACCGCTGCCTCCACGAGTTGTCGATACACACCTCCCCATCCTGCCCAAATCTTATTTTCAGACAAAGATTCATTATGCCACAGGCTGATGAAATCCCCGTTCACCTGCCGCACCTCCCTGATAATTGGCAGGATGTGGTCCATGGCTTCCTCGGGACGTATTTTCATATAGTATTTCAAGGTGGCATCCATCACGGCAAATGGATGTATGCGAAGTGATGTGACCTGCTCGTTGTCGAGGTCATAAAAAAAGAATGGGGTACAGATGGATGCCCTGAAACCCACATGCAGATTCAAACCCATGGTATAGTCATCAGTGATGTCCAACTCAATTAATCTGCGATAAGTTTCAGGCAACTTAAGGACCAGGAAATGTTGACGGCTTTTGTGCACTTCTCGCTTCAAGACCTTGCTTAAATGCGCCAATTCCTGTTTGAGCAATCCGGGGTTCTTGTTGGAGCCATAAGAAGGGTGTATGCCTGTTTCAGCGTAATCGGCCAATGATTGAATCAACGATTGGAACTTTCGGGATTCCACTGGAACGTTTTT
>JBMTLM010000039.1:0-10864 GCA_049431185.1 Bacteroidia bacterium
AATTCGGCACAACCAGTCACAGGTTTCGAAACGTATTGGTTCGCACCAAGAGCATACTGTCAGGCCCTTCGTTTATCTCCATCATCAAGAATCAAAATCCCTCATTTGTGGATGTTTCAGAAAACGATTTCCAATTGAATGCAGGGTCTCCTGCCATCGACTTTGGCAGCACGCAATGGCTCGATCCGGATACGCAAGTCGACTTTTTAGGTAACCCTAGATCCACCTCTCCAGATTTGGGGGCTTACGAAAAACAATAAACTAGTGCAATTCCGTCAGGAATTGCATGGTGTCTACACCATCGGCAAAATCGTTGATGGCAGGAAACTGAGCCTTTCCGGGAGGGATGTCGCTTCCTTTCATGACTACGCATTGGATGTGGTCAGCAAGTGTCCGAGTTTTATCTATGGCCTGTTGGATGTTCTCATAATGTTCGTAATACAACACTCCGACAGGACTGGCTAATCGCTCATCTTTTTTGATGATCAAAAAATTATTGGTGAGGAATGGTTCCTGGTTCAACAAGTACAACGCTTGGTGATAATCGTGGTTATTCATGTACTTGGTGTGTTGCATGACATCTTTGAATTCCATGAGAGACTCATAAAGCATGTTGAAATCGTATCCTGCAGGAACATGAATTTTCGACACACTTCGGCAGCCAAGGCCAAAGTAGGTGAACAGGTCTTTGCCAAGCAGGATCAAATCAAATTCGTTTTCCTCACCGGTTAAAATGGCCACTGAGTTTCGGTTTCGCCGGAAAATATGCGGTTTACTGCTGAAATAATATTCAAAGTATCGGGCCGAATTATCACTACCGGTGGCAATAACCGCATCAACTTTTTTTAGGTTGTCAACGAATTTGATTTTGTCGGCGACACCGGGCGTATGGGTCTCCAAAATGTGGTGTAAGAAGGGCAGGAGTGACCTGTCGGAAGTAGATAGTTTGGCCGATAGCCTGTGACCACTAAGAGAAACGCAAAGCATGTCATGAAAGCCGGCGGCAGGGATGTTTCCAGCCATGATGACGCCCACGTCACGCGATGCGGATTGACCATCACCTGCATATTTTTTATAAAAGTCAGAAAGTTGCTCCGCGTCCAAAATCCTACATATACCCTCCAATGCGGTCGATATTTGCTGCTGGGTGAACCACGGATTTTCGGCTTCCGCTTTGCGACAAACATGCATCCACTGGTCTGAAAAAGTGGAACTTTCAGGCTTCTCTAGAATCATTCTAAGTTCTTTTGCCACCCGATGCCATGCATCAATGGTGTGGTTGGTATCGTTCATCGCCCTTTTGTTAGCCTTTGAGAAAACAATTTGTTGTATATTTGTGTTGCAAAATTAAACCTTATTCAAGTAAAGCTATGGCTATTAAGATCACAGAAGAATGTATTAATTGCGGAGCTTGTGAGCCCGAGTGCCCCAACAATGCCATTTATGAAGGCGGTGCCGAATGGCGTTTCTCTGACGGAACCTCTATCTCTGGTATGTTCACCAAAATGGATGGTACCGAAGTGGATGCCGGTGCCCCTCAGGCCCCAAAGGCAATGGACGTATATTATATCGTTTCCGACAAGTGTACCGAGTGCGTAGGATTCCATGATGAGCCACAATGTGCGGCCGTTTGTCCGGTTGATTGCTGCGTTGACGACGAAAACGTTCGCGAAAGTCAGGACGAGCTGATGGCCAAAAAGGGCAGGATGCACGCCTAAGATATGAATGTTAAAAGAAGATCCGTCGGTGCTACCGACGGATTTTTTTATGCCATAAATTTGAGTCCTAAACGCCATCCAAGACTTATGCGCATTTTCTTCGTGCTGCTGGTTTGTGTCACCTTTCCTCTTTTGCTGAGAGCGCAGCCCTCGGGACGGCTTCGTACACTTTCCGAGGCTGAAATCCAAGCTCGTAATGCAAACGCCAAGCCGCTGACAAATGACTCCATCGTATTGGCGGTTGCACAGCTGCGTGTTTATGCCGACAGCATGGCGAGGGGCTCCAATGATGCCATCCGTAAGGCATATTGTGCACTCTTCAATCCGTTATTGCTCGATATCTTACAAACTCCGATTTCATTCGATTTTCCATTTGATTCCTTGAAAACATTGTCCGCATTGAAATCACCCGATGGACAAGTACGTATATACACATGGTTTTTGCAATCCAGAGACCAAGGGACTTTCGAATATTTTGGAGTCGTTCAACGGCGAAATACGCAAACAGGCCGTTTTTCCGCTAAAGGTTTGATAGAAAAAAAACATGCAACCGACTTTGCTGAAATCAACCTCTTGGACGTCGATGAATGGTACGGCGCGGTTTATTATGAAATCATAGAACGTAAGATCAACAAACAAAACCGCTATTTCCTATTGGGATGGCATGGTCATGATCGATTGTCAACCCGAAAGGTCATTGAGGTGTTGAGTTTCGATTTCTGGGATAATGCAGAATTTGGAATGCCTGTTTTTTCCGGTCAGCCCGGACCCAAGGTGAAGCATCGGGTTGTTTTTGAATTCGCCTCTGGTGCGGTAATGCTGTTGCGATACGATCGTAAACAGCGAATGATCGTTTTTGACCATCTGTCTCCTGCCAACCCCTCACTTAAGGGTAACTTTGGTTCCTATGGCCCTGATTTCACTTATGACGGATATCGCTTCAAAAAAGGTAAATGGGTCTACCGGAAAAACCTCGATTTGCGAAACTGATTCGCGAAGCACCATTTCTTTTTATCAAATTTGCCTTATCAATCAATAGACTCGATTCATGAAACACAACTTTGGAGCCGGCCCTGGCATTTTACCTAAACATGCCATTGAAAAATCCGCTCAAGCCATTTTGGACTTAAATGGAAGCGGACTTTCCATATTGGAAATATCGCATCGCAGCAAGGATTTTGATGAAATTCTCGCCAAAACAAAATCGTTGGTTAAGGAATTGCTTCATGTCCCTGACAATTATTCAATCCTTTTTCTGCAAGGCGGGGCCAGTACACAATTTTCCATGGTACCCATGAATCTATTGCCTGAGGGAGGCAAGGCGGCCTACGTTGAATCGGGTGTGTGGGCCTCCAAGGCCGGCAAAGAGGCAATGCTTTTCGGAAAAGTGGAAACAATCGCTTCATCCAAGGATCGTAATTTTTGTTACGTTCCCCGTGAATACACGATTCCAAATGATGCCGCTTACCTTCACTTGACCTCCAATAATACCATCTACGGCACCCAAATGGATCACTTCCCCAAGTCACCTGTTCCAGTGGTGTGCGATATGTCCAGCGACATTTTTTCCAGGCCCGTTGATGTTTCAAGCTTTGATTTGATTTATGCAGGTGCTCAGAAAAACATGGGACCGGCAGGGGTCACTCTGGTAATCATGAAAAATGACATCCATAGCCGCTCGGGTCGAAAAATTCCTACCATGTTGGACTACAAGACCCATATAGAAAACGATTCTTTGTTCAATACACCTCCCGTTTTTGCCATTTATGTTTGTATGGCAACGTTGGAATGGCTACAGCAAATCGGAGGAGTAGAGGCCATAGAAAAAATCAATCGACAAAAAGCGGATTTGTTATATCATGAGATTGATACCAATCCGATGTTTAAGGGAACAGCCCAATTGGATAGCCGATCCAAAATGAATGTTTGCTTTTTGCTTGAAAAACCTGAATTGGAAGAGGCCTTTTACGCTGAGTTGAAATCCAATGGCATCATCGGGCTGAAAGGGCATCGATCCGTTGGAGGATTCCGGGCATCCCTTTACAATGCACTTCCTTTGTCCAGTGTTGAGTTCCTGGTTCACTTGATGCGGGAGTTTGCCGCTAAGCACTCCTAATGCGTGTTTTTCCTGATTTTGGAGGGCCTTCTATTTTTAAAGGTTTTCATCTGAAACCGTATGGTGGATCTTGAGCGCTTACAATTGATTCGTGAGGAGTTGTTGCCTTTTAATGCCACTTTGGTAGCAGTGAGCAAGACTAAGCCCGTTTCTGACATCGAGCAGTTGTTGGACCACGATCAATTGATTTTCGGCGAGAATTATGTTCAGGAATTGTTGAGCAAACACCAAGCCCTGGGTAATAAGCCCCAATGGCATTTCATTGGCCATTTGCAATCCAACAAGGTAAAGTTCCTGGTCCCATTTATTCGATTGATTCATGGTGTGGATTCCCATAAATTACTTTTAGAGGTCAACCGTCGTTCTGATGAATGTGGTAGGCAAACGGATGTGCTTTTGCAGGTTCATATTGCGCAAGAGGAGACCAAGGCGGGTCTTGACCACAAAGAGTTGTTGGCCTTGATGGAAATAATTCAAAACAATCCTTTGCCTGCTGTGCGAATTCGTGGACTCATGGGCATGGCCACTTTTACCGATGACACAAGAGCCGTGAGAAATGAGTTCAAGGGTCTCAAGCAAATATTTGATGAGGTTCGTAAATCGGCAAATGCGGATTTTGATACGTTGAGTATGGGTATGAGTGGCGATTATAAAATCGCTTTGGAGGAGGGTAGCACGATGGTTCGCATCGGTAGCTTGCTCTTTGGAAGCAGAAAATAAAAATCAGGTTTTTTGCTTTTTTTTCTTCGCTGCAGGAAACAGTACGTTGTTAAGTATTAACCTGTACCCAGGCGAATTGGGATGCAAGGCAAGATCTGTCGGAGGGTCGCCAACCATATGCTGGTAGTCCTCTGGATCATGGCCTCCATAAAAGGTCCACATCCCGTTTCCAAAGGTTCCATGGATGTATTTGGCCTCATTGATGGCCTTGTTTTCTCCCATGATAATGACATTGGGCTTGATGAGGTTTTTGTTGAAGGCGGTGGATTGTCCCATGAATCCGAAGATCACCTGTTCATGGCTTTGGCAAAGCATGGTAGGTACCACATCCCACTTAGCTGAAAAATCAAACAAAGTGAAGAAATCCCGGTCTCGGTCAATCCTGGCTGGATTCTTCATGTCTATGTCTGAGAAACGGTATTCAAGCGGGTTCGTACTCAGTTTAAAATTGTGAAATGCAAAAGTCTTGCTATAGTCAAGTTTATTGTTGTAGTCGGGAGTGGTGCCGTCGCCATCATACATGCTTTCGCATATATCGATTCCTTCGGCTGCCAAGGCGATGTCATAGCTATCCGTACCTGAGCACATGGTGAATAGAAAACCACCTCCGGCGGTAAATTCTTTGATTTTTTGAGCTACCGCCAACTTCAGCTGCGATACCTTTTTAAATCCTAGGCTATTGGCCAGGCTCTCCATAGATCGAACTTGCTCTTGGTAACAGGGTGCATTGCGGAACATTCCGTAAAACTTGCCATATTGACCGGTAAAGTCCTCATGGTGTAAATGGAGCCAATCATACAGCGGCAGTTTACCTGCGATGATTTCTTCGTCATAGATAACCTCATAAGGGATTTCGGCATAGGTGAGTGCTAATGTGACAGCATCATCCCAAGGTAATTTGTTTTTGGGTGAGTAGACGGCAATCTTAGGTGCTTTTTCCATACGCACAACCTCCATATTAACCTCTGGATTGGAGATTTCAACCCGGATGGCTTCCGCTTGGCCGTCTGCAATCACGGAAAAGGATACTCCTCTAATCGTGCATTCTGATTCGAGGCTTTTGGAGTAGGGAAAAAGAAAGCTGCCGCCTTTGTAGTTAAGCAGCCATTCCATGGTGCCTCCTTGTTTATTCAACTCCCAATAAGCGATGCCATAGGCTTTCAAATGGTTTTTCTGCCCTTCATCCATTTGCACCAATAAATGGGAGGCCCATGTTTTTGGACTGGACAATAATATCAGTAGGAATAAAAGCGTCTTTTGAATCATTATTTTTAAAAAGGCCTGTCTCCCGTTTGGTGATCCGGGTCATTCATCTCATTCATTTTCGATTCCCTGGTAACTCGATCGGCGTCTTGATTCCTAGGAATGCTTCCAATGCTTTCATCTTTGAAATCAATACCGTCCAAGTCTTCAAAACGTGTAAGGCTGCCGATAAATTTCAAGTTTACGGTTTTAAGTGCACCGTTCCTGTTTTTGGCAACAATGATTTCAGCAACGCCTTTGGTTGAGTTTCCATTCTCATCCTGATCCAGCTCATAGTATTCAGGTCTGTAAATGAACATGACCATATCGGCATCCTGCTCGATCGCTCCTGATTCACGCAGATCGGAGAGCTGGGGCCTTTTGCTGCTTCCGCGGGTCTCCACAGCACGACTGAGCTGTGACAATGCGATGATGGGTATGTTCAATTCCTTGGCGATTGCTTTCAATGAACGTGAAATGGTACTGATTTCTTGTTCACGGTTACCGACTTTTGAATCCCCAGCGGCTACCATTAACTGTAGGTAGTCAATGATGATCATGGAGACTTTTTTCTCGGCCACCAATCTTCTGCACTTCGCCCTCAGTTCAAACACCGATAGGGCAGGGGTGTCATCAATGAAGAGCGGCGCATCCAACAGGGGTTTGATTTTGGAGTTCAATTGCTCCCATTCATAGTTCTCCAATCGTCCTTTGCGGATCTTGTCTGATACAATTCCTGATTCTGCCGAAATCAAACGATTTACCAACTGCAACGATGACATCTCAAGGGAGAAGAACGCAATGGGGTTTCCGAATTTGATGGCAGCGTTTCGGGCCAATGATAAAACGAATGCTGTTTTACCCATACCTGGTCGGGCGGCGACGATGATCAAGTCGGACCGTTGCCATCCGGATGTAACGCGATCCAGATCTGTAAACCCACTGGGTACTCCCGTGATACCTTCTTTTTGATTGGCGGCGATTTCAATCTCTTTCATGGCTTTGCTGACCAGGGATGTCATATCCTCATAATTGCGTCTGATATTCCCCTCTGCGATTTCAAAAAGGTTTTTTTCCGCCTTGTCCAGCATTTCCAGAACATCGATATTGTCCTCAAAGGCATCTCTGATGGTTTCGCCGGAAATACGTATCAACTCCCTTTGGATATGTTTTTGAAGAATAATCCGGGCATGATACTCAATATTGGCTGCAGAGGCGATTCGGCTGGTCAGTTGGGATATGAAAAAGGCTCCACCCACCAGTTCCAGCTCTCCTTTCTTTTTCAATGCCTGGGTGACAGTCAGTATGTCGATGGGTTGGTTTTTGTTAAACAGTTCATGAATTACTGCGAATATGTAACGGTGAGCATCTTTGTAAAAGCAGTCGGGTTTGAGGATGTCAACCACTGCTGAAAGAGCATCTTTTTCCAACATCAAGGCTCCTAAAACGGCTTCCTCCAAATCAACCGCTTGGGGAGGAAGTTTCCCTGAAAAGGAGGTGATGGGAGGGGGGGTATTAACCTTGGGACCTGATTTTTTGGTCTTGCTAGAATTGGTTTCCATGTTTTGGGCTTGTACTCAAATTTAAAAAAAACCGCAGCGGCAAAAAACCACTGTGGGAAACTTTTAAGGAGCTGTAATGAAGGTACGTAGGACGTCGGCGTCCAATCAGGCTTCCTCGTTGATCACACCCATGGAACAAAACTTGGCGATGCGTTGGTTGATGCGCTCTTGTGGGCTGAGTTGCTGTAATTCCGATAAAAGGGATTCGATTTTCAGTTTTATGGTGCTAAACATGGCCGCAGGATCGGCATGAGCTCCACCGAGAGGTTCTTGAATAATGCCATCCACCAATCCTAATTTGGACATGTCGTTAGCGGTTAGTTTGAGCGCATCTGCGGCTTTTTCCTTGTTGTCCCAATTTCTCCACAAAATGGATGAACACGACTCTGGGGAAATCACCGAATACCATGTGTTTTCCAACATGAATACACGGTCACCAATGCCGATACCCAAGGCGCCACCGGAAGCACCTTCACCGATGATGATGCAAATGACTGGAACCTTTAGAATGGACATTTCATAAAGGTTCCTGGCGATGGCCTCGCCCTGGCCCCGTTCTTCAGCCTCCAATCCAGGAAAGGCTCCAGGTGTATCAATAAAGGTTACAATAGGCTTGCCGAATTTTTCGGCAAGTTTCATCAGTCGAAGTGCTTTGCGATAACCTTCCGGATTGGGCATGCCAAAGTTCCGGTATTGGCGCATTTTCGTATTATTCCCCTTTTGTTGACCAATGAACATGACGCTTTGTGTACCCATCATTCCAAAACCACCAACCATTGCCTTGTCATCTTTGACACTGCGGTCACCGAAAAACTCCATGAAAGTACCATCGCTGATGGCTTGAATGTAGTCTAATGAATAAGGTCTCTCAGGGTGCCGGGATAGCTGCACGCGCTGCCACGGCGATAAGTCAGCGTATATTTTTTTTCGAGCCTCGACCATCTTTTTCTCGATTTCAGTAATCAGGCTGGTTACATCAACCTTTCCTTTTTGACCCAATTGTCGGGCCTTTTCTAGCTGATCATTAAGCTCTTCTAGTGGTTTTTCAAAATCAAGATAGGCCATTTCCAGACGTTTTACAATCCATCACAAATATAATCAACCCTAAACAAACTAACTCGATTTATCCTTGATTCTGTTTTATTAAATTTGCTTCATAACTATTACCGGATGATCTGTTTTCCAAATGCCAAGATCAACCTGGGACTCAGGGTGCTTCGAAAGAGGTCCGATGGGTACCACGACATTGAAACGGTTTTTGTGCCAATTCCCCTAACAGACATTCTCGAGCTTGTGCCTGTAGTGAAACCTATGCACGACAATCCTTTTTTGAGTTTAGGCGCTGATTGTCGATTGTACTATTCCTATTCAGGATACCAATTCATCGGTAATGCTGAAGAGGATTTAACCGTCAGGGCTTGCCGGCTGTATGCTCAAAAGTTTGGAGTGTCCACCAGTCTGCATTTGCATCTCCACAAGAATATTCCCTCCGGAGCCGGACTTGGTGGAGGCTCGTCAGATGCCGCACATGCCTTGAAGCTGTTAAACGAGTTGGAGGGCAACAAGGCTGATACAAGTGAGCTTTTGCAGATGGCCGCCTCCTTAGGCAGTGACTGTCCTTTTTTCATTTGGAATAAGCCGTGTTATGCAACCGGCAGGGGAGAGGTATTATCGGAGTTCGATTGTTCGCTCGCCGGTTGTCACTTGGTAATGGTAAAGCCTCCATTTGGTGTCGCAACGGCTGAGGCCTATAGCGGAGTTCATATCGATTCAAAACATGAACCCTTTGTAAGCCTAAAAGAATTGCTGTTGCAACCGCGAACCCAGTGGGAAGCATCTGTTTTCAATGATTTCGAACCAGGTGTTTTTCAAAAACACCCGCGTTTGAATGAAATCAAATCCGAATTGTATAAACGAGGAGCCTTTTATGCTTCCATGAGTGGTAGCGGTTCTGCCATGTTTGGTCTTTTTCTTGACACCCCAGACATTTCAGGATGTTTCAATGACGATTTCACTTTTATGGTTACGCTTTGACATGACTGGACGTAATAACATCGGTTTGTTTTTTTTAGCATCATTGATTCTGTTTTTTTCAATGACGGCGGATGCATCCATTTTTAAAACTCCTGTTGAAAAAGGCTTCGAGGCCTTTCATGCCCGTGACTGGCAAGCAGCTGAATCATGGTTTTTGAAATCCGAACCACGTTTTCCTGCGCTTGCTTCCTTCGGTTTGGCAAACTGCTTTGCAAACGACAGTTTTCCTAGGTTCAACCTGGATTCTGCCTATTTTCTGGCCAATAAATCATTGGGTCTATGGTCTTCATGCAGCAAGTCGGAGCTTAACATAGCCAATCAAATCGGGATCAGCATCAGTAATCTATCAGCTTTTGCTGATTCAGTGGTTTCATTGGCTTTTAAACGCGCGGTGAGGGAAGGTTCCGTAGAGGCATTGGATCGATTTGTTTTTTCCTTTCCCGTTAAAGCCATGGTGGACTCTGCGATTTCCGTTCGCAACCTTTTGGCCTTTACGCTTACCGAAAAAGAAGGTACGGCCTCCGCTTATCTTTCATACATGAACAAGTATCCGGATTCGCAATTTTATCAGATCGCTAAAAACAGACATAACAGGTTTTTGTATGACGAATCGGTTAAGGGTGGTAGCATAGGCGAATATGAGGTTTTTATCAGAAGTTTTCCGGCTAGCCCGTATATCACTGAGGCTTGGAGAAGGGTGTTTTCTTTGTTTACAAAAAACAGCCTGGATGAGAAGCCTTATCACGATTTCATTAAAAAGTATCCCGCCAATCCTATGGCAGATGAAGCATGGTACCGTATACGCGAAAATTATATCAGTAAGCATCCAGGTGCTAATATTGATAGTTTTCTTTTAGTCTACCCTGAGTTTCCCAAGACGCTTGAGTCAGATCCTGTTTATGATATCAGCAGTGACTTTTTATTTCCCTTTGCTGAAAATGGCATTTGGGGATATATGGATACTACCGGTGCAGTGGTGATCAAGCCGGTTTATACCATGGCGTCAACATTCCATAACGGATTAGCCAAAGTGGTTGTCAATACCCGGTTCGGATTCATCAACTTCAAAGGAGAGGAAGTGGTTCCTCCTTTCTATCAGTCTGCAACGAATTTCCATAAAGGCTTTTCGGTTGTTTCCGAAAATAACCTTTATGGCGCCATCGACCGTCGAGGCAACACCGTTGTACCTATGAGCTACGACTCCGTTCACATCGCAGGCGACAACCTTTTTATTGTTTTCCGTGACGGAAAATGCAATTATTTATCTAGGCTCGGTGAGGCTATAGACAGTTCGGGATTCATTGCCTGCGGTCAGATGGAATCCAAGTTTGCCATTTGTTCAAAATCCAATGGAACGGGAGTGGTAAGGAATGATGGGCATGTGGTGCACGGATTCAATGCCAACAACATTAAACGACTTTCAGAAACACGGTTTGCCATCATGGGAGAAAGTGGTTATGCCAACGCTGATA
>JBMTLM010000040.1:0-10393 GCA_049431185.1 Bacteroidia bacterium
CTGGTAGGCATCAATTCGCAATACGGCACCCAATACCAAGTGCTGCCCCGCGATTCAAATGACCTGATAGCTACCAACAATTTATACATTACCAATCAGCCGGCCCCTTCCAACATTTCTACCGCCGGGTTTGATGTGTCGTGGGAAACCAATACCACGGCAAATCATTTCTTGAGGTACGGTATCACTACCGCATTGGAACTTGGAACCATTGCGGGTTCAACTGGCACGGCTTCACCTACTGTAACATTAACCGGGGGGGCACCAGCCCAGGTTTATTATATCCAATCCGTATCGGTAAGTGGTAATGATTCCGCTTTGTCGCCCATTCGCCCATTCATCACCCAGTCCCTCTCTGCAGGCACCATCAAGCCATATTTCACACGTCCGGTGGATAATACCAATGGCGCTATTGGTAACAATTATGCCATATTCCTCAATAACCTGGCAGACGATACCATCAAGGCCTATATCGACAGGACTGTTTCAACGTTGGACATCGCCATTTACAGTTTCGATGCTCCAGGCGGCAATCTGATTGCGCAGGCCATCAATGATGCCCATAATAGAGGTGTTCAAGTGCGCATCATTTCTGATGGTGGCAATACCAATAATGCGTTGCAGTTGCTCAACCCTGCCATTCCCGTGCTTCAATCACCGGTTACGCCACCCTTTTATTATGGCATCATGCACAACAAATTTGTGATCATGGATGCCCATCATTCCAATCCGTTGAAGCCCGTGGTGCTTTCGGGTTCCACCAACTGGACGGAAGGGCAATTGGATGACGACCGAAACAACCTGGTGTTCATTCAAGACCAATCGCTCGCGAAAGTATATACCATCGAGTTTGAAGAGATGTGGGGTGGTTCTGGTCCGCAACCCAATACAGCTATAGGCAAGTTCGGCCCCGATAAATCTGATAACACCCCTCATATGCTGAATATCGGCGGAAAACTGGTGGAGAGCTATTTCAGTCCTTCCGACAATGTGAATGGACAATTGTTACGCACCATTCAAGCTGCCGACAACAATATGATGTTTGCCACTTTGGTGCTTACTCGAACGGATTTGGCATATGCCATCGAAGACCGCGCCCTCAATCATGGTGTAGGTGTATTCGGCATCATGAATGATTCCTCGGGAGGAAGCGGTACGGCCTTTCAGATCATCCAGAATGCCATTGGTTCTAATATGTTGCTGTTCGATTTCGCAAATAATCCCGGCATCATGCACCACAAATATGCCATTATCGATCATGCTAGCCTGAATGAAGACCCGTTGGTGATCACCGGCTCACATAATTGGAGCTCCGCTGCCACACAACGCAATGATGAAAACACACTCATCATCCACGACCAACAAATCGCCAACCAATACTTCCAGGAGTTTCTTCACATGTATAATGGCAATGGTGGTTCATTAAGTGTGAGTGAAACCGTTGCCAACTATGGATTTCAGGTTTTCCCTAATCCTGCTGATGATTGTTTTAAGATTCGATTAGAATCAAAGGAGCTTTCAGAACCAGATCTGATAATCCGTGATATCACTGGAAAGGTTATTCGCTCACAGCGTTTGTATGTGATGCCTGGTGCCAATGAATGGCTGTTGGATGTTGGCACAGCCCATGCAGGCATCTATATGATTCAAATCGGAAATGGCCAAGCGCAGCGATTGATCATCTATTGATCATCGCAATTTGTTTAAAAAAGCGACAATAGCCTCCAATGTGGCGTTTGGTTGATCTGCATGCAGCCAATGCCCTGCATTTGCAATGGTTTCGATTGTAGCGTTAGAAAATGATTTTTGTATCGCAGCGAAATCCGTTTCTTCGATGTAGTTCGAGTTTTCGCCACGAAGGAATAGGGTAGGTAGGTTGATTGGAATATCACACTGGCTGTTGGCAACAGCTTGCCCAAGCGATTGCGCAATTACGGGTAAGTTGAATCGCCAGTCGAGCCGATCTTTTTCCTTCCAGTATAAACTTTTCATCAGCCATTGTCGAACGCTGAAATCCGGAACCATTGGTGATAATTGTTCATCCACCATTTTGCGTGAGGTCATGGGTTGTTGACTTACCTCGAGAAGGGCTTGTACTATGTCATGATGTCGCAATGCATATGATTTAGGCGCAATATCGAGTACGACCATGGCACTTAACTGATCAGGAAATTGGCATGCATAACGCATGGCGACTTTGCCTCCCAAGCTGTGCCCGATCAAAATGGGATGGTGCATGCCCTCATTTGTGATGAGTGTATTCACATCTTCAGCCATCGAAACCAAGTCAAACCGATCATCATGGGGCGAAAGGCCATGGTTGCGAAGGTCGGTGAGGGCAACCCGGTAGCCATTTTCGGCAAGGGCTTTGCCGATGGTCAGCCAATTGTCGCTAGAGCCAAACAATCCATGCAGGATCATCACCCAAGGCCCTTCAGTACCCAAATTCCGGTGGAACAACTTCATAGGGTAAAATTACGGGGTTCAGATGGAGTACGCTTACCTAGGCTCATGCAATAATGGCAATAGGTGGAAAATCAGTGAAATAGGATTGGATTAACAGTGGGTAGTTCAGCCTTGTATTTGGTAATTTTGAAACCATGGAAAGCATCAACGCCTTGGTTCGTAAAGGAACGCCTGCCGATGTCCCTGCGGTTTTAGGACTCATCAAAGAACTCGCCTTGTATGAAAAGGCGCCTTTGGAAGTAACCAACACGGAAGCAGATATGTTGCGAGATGGTTTTGGTACAGAGCCCGCATATCGTTTATTAGTAGCCGAGTGGGAAGGTCGAGTGGTGGGCATTGCTATTTATTTCATTAAATACAGTACGTGGAAGGGCAAGGGAGTTTACTTGGATGATATCGTTGTGACCGAATCGATGCGAGGCAATGGTATCGGTGCCCAATTGTTTGCCGAAGTCATGCGCGATGCGGTTTCACTGAATGCCAAACAAATGCATTGGCAGGTGTTGGATTGGAACGAACCTGCCATCCGATTTTACAAGCGGTACAACTGTGATTTCGACGGTGAGTGGGTAAATTGCAAATTGAACGCGCAACAATTGATAGATTTAACACGATGATCGTTTTCAAGTTTGGCGGTGCTTCGGTAAAGGATGCGGATGCGGTTCGCAATGTGTGCAACATCATTCGTCAACATGAGGGTACACCTTTGGTCATTGTGGTTTCCGCAATGGGTAAAACCACCAACGCACTGGAACGGGTGGTTCAATCACGTATGTCGGATTGTGGCTTGGATGGCGCCCTTACCGAATTGCAAGTTGTAAAGGATTATCACCAAGGCATATTATCAGCCCTTTTTCATGATACGTCGCATCCCGTATATCATCGCATCAATAACATTTTCGTAGAACTGGAATGGGCCATGGAAGATGAGCCATCCAAAGGATATGACTTTTTGTATGACCAAGTGGTATCCGCAGGTGAATTGATTTCCTCCGCCATCATTCATGAATTTCTGTTATCGCAAGGCTTAACAGTCGGCTATGCAGATGCCCGTGATCTGATTCGTACGGACTCCTGTTATCGTGAGGGCAGTGTGGAGTGGAATACTACGGCCTCCATGTCCAATGCCAAGATCAAATCCGTGTTTGCTGCGGGTGCTTCAAGTATCATCACTCAGGGATTCATAGGTGGAACTGATGAAAATTACACCACCACGTTAGGTCGTGAGGGTTCTGATTATACAGCTGCCATCTTGGCTCATTGCCTGGATGCGGTGGCCGTTTACATTTGGAAGGATGTTCCCGGTGTGTTGAATGCTGATCCCAAACATTTCCCTGAGGCTCAGAAGCTGGAAACCATGAGTTATACGGATGCCATTGAGTTGGCTTACTTCGGTGCATCGGTGATTCACCCTAAAACCATCAAGCCACTGGAAAACAAAAGCATTCCGCTGCATGTCAAATCCTTCCTAAATCCCTCATTGACTGGAACGGTCATTGGCAAGGATTATAAAACCAAGCCATTGATTCCCTCTTACATCGTAAAGGACCACCAGATCTTGATCAGTATTTCCGCCAAGGATTTTTCTTTCATCGCCGAAGATAGCCTCAGTGGCATTTTTTCCCTGTTTGCTCATGCCAATGTAAAAATCAACCTGATGCAAAACTCCGCCATCAGTTTCTCTGTTTGTGTGGATAATGATGACCGTAAGGTTCCGAAAGTTATCGCTGCGTTGAGAGACACTTTCAGAATTTTATATAATGATAATGTTCAATTGTATACGGTTCGTCATTATTATCCCTCTACCATCGAATCACTTGTTCATGGTAAGGAAGTGTTGTTGGAGCAGCGGAGTCGACACACCGCACAAATAGTTACACGAAACGTTGGTTCAATATAACGTGATGATGTCAAAACCCAATGAATTGAGCATACCAGACCGATCTTCCATTGTGTTATGGTTGTTGAGCGGTTGTTTCCTGATTTTCATGATGGTAGTGGTAGGAGGGATTACCCGACTTACGGGTTCCGGATTATCCATCACCAAGTGGGAGGTGGTAACTGGAACCGTTCCACCCATTTCGGAAGCTGATTGGCAACATGAATTTGACCTGTACAAACAAACCCCACAATACGAACAACTCAATGCGCATTTCGAATTGTCTGATTTTAAAGGGATCTATTGGTGGGAATATATTCATCGTTTGCTTGGTCGATTGATCGGATTGGTTTTTGTAATTCCATTTGCATGGTTTGTTGTTCGTCGAAAGATTCAAGGCGCATTGCTTTGGAAATGCATGTTGCTTTTTTTGTTGGGCGGCATACAAGGGTTCATTGGTTGGTACATGGTGAGCAGTGGTTTGGTTGATGAACCGAGTGTGAGCCACTTCAGGTTGGCTTTGCACTTATGTACGGCCTTCATCACCTTCTGCTTTACACTATGGTTTGCCATGGGATTGGTGAACACGGAAAAAGCGCAATTGACGGATTGGCATTTGAAGCTTAAGAGATATACTAAGGTGATTCTGGCCGTCACCTTTGTTCAAATTGTTTTTGGCGCCTTCGTGGCCGGATTGAAGGCAGGATTGATCTACAATACTTGGCCGTTGATGGGTGATCGTTGGGTGCCCGACTCCTTCTATTATGCTTGGGAAACCATGGGTTGGCATGCCCTGATTGATAATATGAGCGGGGTGCAACTCATTCATCGAAATCTAGCCTATGTGGTTTTCTTCGGAGTGCTTTTTCTGCTTTGCTATGCGTGGTACAACCAGCGAAAGGGCAAACAGGCTCTATTGGCCGGACAGATGCATGCGCTTTGGGCATGTGCCATATTGGTGATGTTACAGTTCGTATTGGGTGTTTTCACACTGTTGCATGCTGTACCTCTGACATTGGGAGTGATCCACCAGGCCGGTGCGCTATTGCTCCTAGGCTCCTTGGTATACCTGTTACATAGACTCAGTCACCTATCCATCCCTGAAGTCGAGTATCGTCAATAAACCACCAGTTTGGCTGGTTTGCTCGAAATTCCGTTTTGCATGACTCTTACCAGATAAACTCCACTGGTCATTTGTTCAGTGTTGATTCTGATGGAAGTTCCTCCGGACTTCAAACCAATGTTTTGAATGATTTTGCCGGTTAAGTCTGCGATTTCCAACGTGCTGTTTTGCTGTGCGGTATTGAAAGAAACATAAGCATATCCAGAAGCGGGATTGGGCATCAGGATGGGTGCTAAGGATGCAACGCCATCCTCTTCAATGGAGTTGGTTCCTGGAAGCACTTTGGAAATGGTAAGGTCGTCGAAGTAGAAACCGTCATATTCTAAAAATCCGTCACTTGATAGCACAAATCGAATCAACACATTACTCCCGATATAGTCATCCAGCGAAATTTCCTCCTCAACCCAGGACGTTTGGAATCCTTCATACCGCGGCTCACCAGGTGTTTGAAAATTGCCTCCTTCAACGGTGTATTTGCCGCAAAGTGATGTCCAGGTGTTTCCATTGTCGATGGAGGCTTGCACTTGTACGTAATCATAATTGGCCTCCAAGGCCCAACGGGCATAGAAAGTCAATTTGGCTTTCACCGCATTGGACAGGCTTACAGGGGTGGTGGTGCGGATAGTCTTGAATTCATTGGAGTTGTAATCGCCGATAGGAGAGTCGGTGATGGATCCAGTGGGTGAGTAGTATATAGCAGTAGAAACGCCCCATTGGGTGTTGTTATTGAAGCCAGTGGTGCTGTTTCCATTGGATGCCAGCAATACGGTGGGCTGTCCAAAGTATTTGATGATCGTATCGGATCGGGTGTATTGACCATTGTCAATGGAAAGTAGGAATTTGATTTCGGCGCCATTTGTCATGGGTGACACCAGCGAGAAGGAAATGGAATCGGTTACACTCTGCATGGGAGACAGTCCACTTTTGGAAACGGATCCTCCTGTTTGCAAGATGTTGCTCGATAAAGCGGTTAGACTGATCGTATAAGAACCTGTGGTATCCAGTCCTAGTTGTTTTACATTGAAACGAATGTGGCCGCCGCCGGTGGAAATGAGTTCTGGTCCGTTTTCTTGCAGTAAAGCGTACTTCCCGGTTAGCAGCGCAGCCGTTAGGTTTTGGAACATGGTGTTAAGGCACAGCGGAATGATTTCATTGGCGGGAGGCCAGAATCCAAATGAGGCGTCACCGCACTCAGGCGTCATGGCGAAGATTTTCGGCTTGCTGGTTTGCTCTCCGTACATCCAGTCGTCTGAGCTGCCGTTTACAATGTAGCCGACAGTTTGATCGGCGGTACCGAAGGAGTAGCTGTTGTAGGTGGTAAGCAAGCTGCCATAATCGGCATACAGTGCCGAGTCTGGGGTATAGATGGAATAGTCATAACCCCAAGGATAAATCAGGAGGTTACCGAAGGTATGGTAGTTCAATGCGATTTTGAAATCCTTCGAATTCACAAAGTCACGAATCAATTGCGTTTCCGGCTCCGAAAACGGCGATCCGCCTCGAAACGTCTCACTGAATCCGTCGGGAGAAGACCCATTATCATCATAACCCCAATTGTAGCCATAGTTTCGGTTGAGGTCAACGCCAAAGGAGCCGTTTCCGTTGTCTCGCCTGTTTTTGCGCCACAATCCTCCGCCTTGCGGATCATTGAGTTCATTATACAGATAGCCGTCCGGGTTGATACAAGGAATGAAATACAGCTCTGTGTTCGCTATGATAGCAGCCACTTCGGGATTACTGGCATAGTTTTCCAACAAGTACCACATGTAGAAGATGAGTTGCGACATTCCACCGGGTTCACGTGCATGGTGCACGGCGGTGTAGAGCATTTCTGGTTCGGCTTCGTCGATATTCGGATTGTCGGAAATTTTTACATGGTAAACAGGTCTTCCTTCGAGTGTGGTTCCGGTAGGAAGGGGTGTTTTGATCGTGATGAGATTGGGATACAGGGAGACCATTTGGTCAAGATGGTCCAACATCTCCTGATAGGTGAAGTAACCGGCATATGATCCGAGTGAAAAGTTGCTGGGTACTTGATACGTAGGGGCATTGGTCGCTTGGCATCCGTTTGGCAAAAGGGTAGACCTATGGGGTTCGTGCGTGCTGGCCGCTTGTTCACGGTAGTGTTTTTTCACATCTTCAATCAGGATTTCGTACCTGAATCCCGCCTCTTGCACCTTGCGGATCTCTGCAGTATCCAAGTCGGTTGTCAACCATACATGCTTGCGGATGTCGCCATGATCCGTTTCAATGCCCATTCGGGAGAGTGTTCTTAGACCCGTATCGCCCGTATAAACGCGAACCCTGCTGTGGCTGGGCTGTTGAGCTTGCGAAATGGTGGAAAACAAGATGAGCGTTAGGCAGGCATGTATGCTAAGGAACTTAATCATAGTGGTACGAATTTGAAATAGGGATATATGCATGTTGTGGCGATTCAATTTGTTTTTTCACACGTGGCTTTCAATCCTTTCAGAGAGGCTTCAAAATCGGGACCCATCAGTTGGTCCATGAAAGGACCCAGCGGACGGCCCCATAAAGGAAGTGGCATTTCCAGTCCCATGGTAACCTGAAGGTCGTTTCCTCTGCCCATCAATGAAATGTTGCCCCAAGCAGGTTCCATCCCATCAATTTGCAATTGGTATTTGATCCCTGTGGGAGGCGTACTTTCAACGATGGTAAGGGTTCCATTCCCCATGGATTCGCTAGTCCACGTGTGACTGCTTCCAACTCCTGCCTCAGGTCCTGCGTAGGAAGATTGCATTTTCGGGTCTGCCTGATCCCAATAGGACCAGTTTTTCCAATGGTGCAGGTTGTTGAATTGGGTGAAAACGTCCTCTGCCGGCGCCATTATATCGAGGTTTCGTGAAATGACAGCCTTTGAGGGCATAAAGGCCGCCAGGGCGAACCACAAAACAGGCAGGCAGGCGAGAGTGATCAGTACCTTTTTCATTTTCCGGGGTTTCTCTATGCAATTTTAAGCAAATATGGGATGAATGTGGGCTTTCAGACGCATCCATCAAAAACTTACCTTTGTAGGTATGATGAGAAAGTTGTTGGTCATCCGATTCAGTTCCATTGGCGACATAGTCCTGACAACGCCGGTGGTACGCTGTTTGGCCCAACAGTATCCGGAATCTGAGATACATTACCTGACTAAGCCGACTTTTGCCAGTATGCTGCATTCCAATCCTTATGTCACCAAAGTCCATGTTTTGAAAGATGATTTGAACTCGGTGGTTCAGGAGTTGAAATCGGAGGCTTTCGATTATGTAATCGACTTGCATCACAACATCCGCAGCTTAAGGGTTCGATCTGCCTTGGGTGTGGATGGTAAGGCATTTCCAAAGTTGAATATCCAGAAATGGTTGTTGGTAAACTTTAAGTGGAATCGCATGCCCGACATCCACATTGTGCACCGTTACTTCCAAGCAGCTTCTGCTTTAGGATTGAAATATGATGGCATGGGTCTCGATTACTTCATACCTGAAAAGGATATGGTTTCGATAGACCAATTGCCCGAAGCTCATCGCTCGGGTTACTTGGCGATAGCCATAGGTGCACAGCATTACACCAAAAGAATGCCGGTTGAACGCTTGAAGCAATTGGTTGAAAAATTGTCCTTACCTGTGGTATTGTTAGGCGGCAAGGAGGATTTTGAGCATGGGGAATTGATTCGTGATGGCAATTCGGATTACGTATTCAATGCTTGTGGATCATACAATTTGAATCAGTCGGCTTCCTTGGTGCAGCAATCTCGCTTATTGATTACGCATGACACGGGGTTGATGCACATTGGCGCTGCCTTGCGTAAACTGATTGTTACCATTTGGGGTAGTACGGTTCCTGCATTTGGCATGATCCCTTTTTTGCCAGATGGAATGACGGCAGCCACCATCATTGAAAATGCGGATCTACCGTGTCGCCCTTGCTCTAAGTTGGGATATCAGCGCTGTCCCAAGCAGCATTTTAAGTGCATGAATGAAATTGATTTGAATAAGATTATAGAACGCGTTGTTGCTGATTGGCGATAATCTAAAAATTTGGGTAGCTTGTTACCCTACTTGGATGCGTTCGTCCATTACTCGCAACGGCCTCCTACAATGAAAAATCCCGACATTCGTCGGGATGGTTTTTCTCATACTGGCGGACCCGAAGGGATTCGAACCCCCAACCAACAGAACCGGAATCTGTCATTCTATCCAGTTGAACTACGGGTCCAGGAATGAAGTTGCGAATTTACGTCATTTTTGACTCTTTAAGAGCTTCGGTTGGTTAAAGGGGGAAAAGTGTATTTAACGTTATTGACTGATTTATTGTGTTTTAAGGTAAATTTGCAATCCAATGGCCCTTACCGACACCCATATTCATCTCTATGCCGAGGAGTTTGCTGCTGATTTTTCCGAAGTGATGCTGCGTTGTGATCAGGCCGGGGTAGGGAGATTGTTGCTTCCCAATATTGATCTTCATTCATTGCAGGGGATGTTTGAATTAAATGACCGTTATCCGGATCGTTGTTTTCCAATGGTTGGTTTGCATCCTTGCTATGTAAAAGAGGATTTTCATGAACAATTGGCGGTGTTGAAGAATCAGCTGATAGCCAACCGAGATCGGGTGATTGCAGTAGGGGAGATCGGGCTAGATTTTTATTGGGACTTGTCTTTTCGCAAACAACAGGAGGATGCTTTTTTGCAACAACTTTCCTGGGCGGAAGAGTTCAATCTGCCTATTTCCATCCACAGTCGGGAATCCACAGCCGAAATCATAGAGCTCATTCGAGGTTTCGGCATGGGAAGAGTAAAAGGCGTGTTTCATTGCTTTTCTGGAACAATCTCACAAGCCCAACAGGCCATTTCCATGGGTTTCATGTTGGGTGTTGGTGGCGTGGTTACTTTCAAGAAGGCTTCGCTTGGTGATGTGGTTGCAGA